>JAUWVG010000158.1 GCA_030617525.1 Candidatus Aminicenantota bacterium
AGAACGTGAAAGGCCTCACTCTTGGTCTTAAAGAATTGGGCCTCACAGCCGGAGAAAAGCTTGTCATACTTTCTGAGAATAGGCCTGAATGGGTCATGACAAATTTTGCCAATCTGTGCTTGGGAGCGACAACAGTCCCTATCTATACAACCTTGGCTCCGGAACAAATCCGGTATATCGTCGATGATTCAGACGCAAAAATTGTCGTCTGTTCCAATTTGGACATGTGGGAAAAATTGGATGCCATAAAGGACGAACTGGACAAAGTGACTCACTTTATCTTCTTAGAGACGGAGGCTCCGGAAGGTGTCTTGTCTTTTAAAGATGTGATTGCGGCAGGAAACAAACTGGCTTCAAATGAGCCCAATCTCTTTGAAAAAACAGCTCTTTCTGTCCAGCCGGAAGATATTGCCTCTATCATCTATACATCTGGAACCACGGGAGTTCCTAAAGGCGTGATGCTGACGCATTCTAACTTGATAAGCAATATGAAGGCTGTATGTCAAATTATTGATTTTACAAGTGACGATATAAGTCTGTCCTGGCTCCCTCTGTCTCACAGTTTTGAACATCTGGTGATAGTGGCCTATGTTTATAAAGGTGTTTCCGTTGGATTTGCGGAAAGTGTAGAAACGGTCGCAGATAATATGCAGGAACTGCGGCCTCATCTGATGACGAGTGTGCCCCGGCTTTATGAGAAAATCTATTCCGTCATCATGGAGAGTGTTTTATCGGGCTCTGCCATAAAGAGAAAAATATTTTTCTGGGCACTGAAAACCGGGAAAAAAGTCGGACAAAAAAAACTCAGCGGCCAAACGGTTTCGGGTTTGCTTGAGACGAAAAGAAAAATTGCTCATAAGCTGGTTTTTTCAAAAATTATCGCAAAAACCGGGGGAAGGGTGAGAATTTTTATTTCAGGGGCTGCACCATTGTCCAAAGACATCGCTAAGTTTTTCCATGCGCTAGGAATTGTAATCCTCGAAGGATATGGTTTGACCGAGACGTCTCCGGCCATAACTCTGAATACTTTTCAACATCTAAGGTTTGGGACGGTTGGCCGTCCTGTTCCAGGTGTTGAAGTAAAAATTGCCGAAGATGGGGAGATTTTGGCCAAAGGTCCTAACATCATGAAGGGGTATTTTAAAAAAGATGCTGAAACGGCTGAGGTCTTTGATGGGGAATGGTTTAAAACCGGTGATGTCGGATTTATCGACGAAGATGGTTTCATCACTATCACAGATAGAAAGAAAGACATCATTGTTACAGCGGGAGGGAAAAATGTGGCCCCTCAACAGATAGAAAATCTTCTCAGAACAAGCCCATTTATTTGCAATGTTCTGGCTATCGGTGACCGCAGAAAATTTGTTTCGGCTCTCATCGTGCCGGAATTTGACAAACTGGAATCTTATGCCGAGGCAAACAAAATTTCCTTCAGCAGCAGGGGAGAACTCCTGAACAATGAAAAAATATTGAACAAAATTGAAGAGGAAATTGCTAAATCGACGGAGGAGCTTGCCCGATATGAGAAAATCAAAAAGTTTGCTCTTTTAAAAAGAGATTTTGAGATAGAAAAGGAAGAGCTGACTCCCACATTAAAGGTGTAAAGGAACATTATCGAGGATAAATATAAAATTCTCATCGATTCATTCTATGAGGATTAATAGACTGGTTTCCTGAAATATTTTTATCGCAAAAGTAGAAATGACTCCGACTTTGATCAAGGCATTGACCACAGTTTTATCCTGTGGTAAGAGAGAGGAGGGATGTTTCAGACAGAAATCATAATTTTCCTCCAATCCTTTGCGTCTGATTTCTTAACGGCATTCTTTAAATTTTTTACCGAGATAGGAAAGAGCACTTATGCGGCGCCGCTCGTTCTGATTGTTATGTTTGGAATCAGTTTTCGTTTGGGATTTATTCTTCTGCATGCCGTATCCTGGAATGGGCTTATCACTTTTTATTTGAAGGAGCTTTTTTTGCTGCCGCGCCCGGCGAACGTCGATATTCATGTAAAACTTCTCGGAGAATCCTTCTCTAATCCGTCTCCCTTTGAAAGTATGGGAGCAAAAAGTTTTTTTGGCGGATTTTCCGGAGAGACCATAGAATATGTACGGACTTATCCTTTTGATACTTGGGGTTTCCCCTCCGGTCATGCCAGCCATGCCGTAACGCTGTGGGGCTCGATCTCCTTGTATGTGAAAAAAACATGGATTTATCTTTCAGCTGTGATAATGATTGTTTTTATCTCCCTCTCCAGAATGTATTTGGGCCGCCACTTCCTTGCCGATATTCTGGGAGGACTCCTGCTTGGATTTTTTGTAGCCCTGGTTTTTTATCGCGGGATCTACAAAAACAATTCGATATTGAATTTTTTATTTGAAAGGAAAAAAAATACTCGAATTTCCCCGGGTAAGATTTTATTCCTATTCTATTTTATTTTTGTTCCGTTTCTCGTACTGCTCATTCCCGGAGTCCCTGTGGAACAGGTGGCCGCGCTGCTCGGGCTCAACCTTGGATTTGTTTGGATAAGGCATTGTGGAATCCCTAAGGATGCGGGACATATTTTGCAGAGAATCGGACGCGTGCTCTTGGCCGGGACCGTTTTTTTTCTGTTTTATGCTGGACTGAAAAGAGGAATTGGATTTGTTCTCATTGATGAACCTGTGCCAGTTGAATTTATTCGACTGGCTTTCAGTATGTTTGTATCCCTTTGGAGCTCTGTGGAGATCAGTTATAAATTTGGCTTGTATAAACGCTAGCTTCAATTATTTTGCCGATAAAACGAGAAGGGGTCTCATAGAGACGCTCAATTTTTGATCCTTTCCTCTCTGTTGGCGATTTCCCAAACTGTGGCAAAAATCAACCTGGTGATATCTCTTAACTTCTGGTATTGAATTTTATCGGCATCGTCACCCGGGCCGTGGTTATCCTTGCAGGATCCGGTCGTAAAAGCAATGGCCGGGATTCCTTTTCGTTCAAAAAAAACAAAATCAGAACCCGAATAATTTTTCTTTTCCTCAATATTGAGGCTGGCTGAGAAATTTTTTTCGGCTTGCGTTCGGACATCGTTGAGATTTTTCTTTCCGTTTTTAGAAGTGTAGATATAGACGTGGTTATCCAGGCTTGGCCGTTCCGCGTCCTCTCTCCCTAGGGGATCCATATTGACATCAACAATAGTTTTTGAGAGAGGAACAACAGGATTATCCACATAATACGTTGATCCCAAACCAAGCAGCTCTTCAGCAGCCGGTAGAAAAAATACAATACTTCTGTGCGGACGTAAATCCTGTTTTGCAGCCAGTGAGAAGGCTTCGGCAATTTCCAGAAGAGCGGAGACACCAGTGGCATTATCATTGGCTCCATTACAAATTTTTCCATCAACTATTCCGCGGCCGTCATAGTGGGCGGAAAGAATAATGTATTCATCTTTTTTGTCGGAGCCTTCGATGAATGAAATGACATTTTTTGTTGGAATGATACCGTGAGACTTAAAGGATGTTTTCATCCACACCTTTGTTGAAAGCGTTGGAAATTTGTCCTTATTTCTGGAGCTCCTTTTTTTTAAGGCCTCGAATTCTTCTGGGCTTTTTCCAAAAAGATTTGCTAGAGCCGAAGAGCTTATGCTTATATTCCTCTGGGAATGCAGAGCCTCATCAGGATTTTTGAACAAGTAATACCTGACTGAAGGAAAGTATGGCTTGATCTGTTGGATGTAAGCTAGGAATTTTTCTTCGTCAAGAGGGACGAGTATCGAGCCGGCTGCCCCTTGTTCGGCTGAGAGGACAATTTTTGCTCGATCAATATCTCCAGTAGATTTGTTTGATTCTGGATCGCCACTCCAAAATGCAACGAGTTTTTCCTTGATGTCGATACCCTCGAAATCTATATCTCTTCCGTAGCCCAAAAAATACAAAATCACATCTTTTTCCCCATAAAAATCATTGGATATTTCAAGAAAGTCTAGCCAGTTGCTGACTCGGCCATTTTCATTTTCCAGTGAACACTCGACAACTTCTCTTTTTTCCATGTTGAATATTTGGAAATAGCCTTCTTCCCAAGGAAAAAATCCTGTGAGGTTGTTCTCTTTAAAAAGATTTGCCGCATAGAGAGCCGCCGCCTCTGCGCCTTTTGAACCGCTTTGCCGGCCCTCCATCTCATCGGAGGCCAGGATAGAAACATGCTCTTTTAATTCCTCGAGTGTAATGGTTTTTGCTAACTCAAATACCGGATTATTTTCTTTAGAAGATAAATCGATATTTTCTTTTGATAAATTGGTTTCCTGCTGACATCCAGCATTCATTGTGCAAGCCAGTACAGCAGAGCAACACAGAACAATAAAGATAGAGGAAATATTGTTTTTAATCATGCCTGTCTCCCTTGTTGGACGGTCCTCCTTATGAATACGAGCAAAGAATAACATCTATTCGGAAATATTTTCTTGTGGTCTGTCTGAAGATGCTGATGGATGACTTTGTGGGAAAAATTTAATCCATTTTTTCCCTGAAACGGATCGGATTTGGTCGAGTTCTTCCAGATGTCGTAAAGTCAGCACGACCCAGCCGCGGGCCAATTCATATTTCATCATCTTAGCCTTAGGATACAATTCCTTGATGATTTTGTCCGGAGTGATGCCCTGTGTTCCCCGCTTTTGAACAATGTTTTTAACCTGTTCCGTTCTTCTGAGGCGGTGTTTGAGGACTTCCTGAATGCGCTCTTTGGGGTTGGTGATTGGACCACCATGGGCACTAAAGATCACTTTAAGATTGGGGAGGCGGGATAATAACTCGATAGTCTGAATGTAATCATTCATATTGGAATCAGGAGGGCCAAGCCAGGTTGTGACCCGTCTGAGGATATTGTCTCCGGCAAACAAGACGCCTTTTTTTTCGTTATAAAGAGAGACATGATCTGAGGCATGCCCTGGAGTTGGAAAGATTGTCCAGGTTTCTCCATTGATAGATATCTTTGAGTTTTCTTCGATCACTATATCGGGATTCTTACAAAAGGTGAGCCCAACAAGTGGCTTATAAAAAAACCACCTGAATATTCCGTGGATACCCCCCCAAAGACGGCTGAAAAACGAAGAATTAACTTTCATCAAATCTTTGGAAGAGGCGTGGTGGCTCCGAATAAAACTCTTCTTGTTTTTAATGATGGCTGCAGTTTTTTTTGTTACAACGACTTGGACACCTAGATGTTTTCGCAGCAGCTTGAGGCCTGAGAAATGATCGGGATGGCTGTGGCTGATAAAAACGCGTGTGAGATGGAAAGGTTTATCCTGTTTTTTGTAAAGTTCTTCGATCCTTTTTATGTCTGCAACGAGTTTTTTGACCGTCTTTTTGTTCCCATAGCCGGCATCGCAGATGAGACCGTCCTCTCCTGCAAAGATGTAGATGTTCTCGGGAGGTTTGAGATTGCGTAGGGCACCCTTCTCGATAATGCAAAAAATTCCGGGATAGACTTCTTTCATTTTGTATGACAGCCATTATCCCACAAAATGAGTTCTTTCTGAATGAATAAGTCAATTTGACCTGAAAAAAAACGTGTGATACAAGCTAGAATGCTGTCAGTCGGATCCATCATTTATGACATTTTCATGACATCTCTGGTAATGTCATACTGTTAGAATAGGGGTCTAAAAGAGAGGTTTTTCTTTGTTTAAGGAATCTCAACACTACCGCAAACAGATCCTTTTATTTCTTCTCGTCTTTGTTCTGCCCAGCATTGTTCTAGTTGTTTTGAGTCTGCGTATGATCGGTCAGGAACGGGAATTGGCTGAAAAAAGAGCTTCTGATGAACGCAGAAGAATCTCGGCTGAAGTGAGTCAGTTTTTGTTTGCTAGGCTTGAAACCATCAAAAACCAGGAAAATAGTGCCGAATCTTTCTTGCAAGTGTACAAAAATCCGGAGGTTGTGCTTCTCGGTTTAGTAAAGGACAACCAACTGAAACTTCCCTGGGAAATAAGTCTCGCGGGCGATTCAGAACGACAAACACTCAACCGAAGTGATTTCACACAAAAGATCAGGCGTGCTGAAGAGGCAGAACTCGTCGACATAAATTTTTCCCGAGCATCCCAGCTCTACCGGCAAATAATAAAAACAACCGTCTCTCGTACACAGCGAGGATATGCTGAACTTTTACTGGCCAGAGTGCAAATGAAATCCGGTCAAATAGAGGA
>JAUWVG010000027.1 GCA_030617525.1 Candidatus Aminicenantota bacterium
CCCAGGAAAAAAGTCATGGTTATGGTTGCAGGAATGCTGGGATTATTTATCTTCACGATTCTCGCTTTCTTCCTGGAATACTTGGCAAAACAAAAGATCAGAGTTAAAGACTAAAAAGTAGATCCATTTTTCTTCTTGGGATTCGTTAGGATCAGACTTTCTCTCTCCAATAATCCAACAAATCCTTCAATGTCACATCCAAAGGAATATTTGGTTTCCAGCCTGTTGCCTGATGGATTTTTTGAGGATCCCCCAGAACAAGAGGAATGTCGGCTTTGCGCAGTTTTTGAGGGTCCACTTCCACACGAATGTCTATAGAAGACAGAGAGAGAAGAAGATCGAGATTGGCCCTTAAAGAATCCGCTCTCCCGGAGCAGACATTATAGATCTCATCTTTTTTCCCTCTTTCGAGTAATAAAACGTAGGCTTTAACCACATCTCTTACATCAGAGTAATCCCTCCGGACCTCAAGATTTCCCACCTTCAGCAAAGGCTCGATGGATCCCTTCTCAATCTGAGCTATCTGAAAAGCCCAGTCAGAAAAAACAAAATCCGTACTCTGCCCCGGGCCCGTATGCGGAAAAGAGCGGGAAATCACAATATCCAGCCCTTCGATATTGACATAAAACTGGCTCAGCAGCTCCCCGCTGATTTTGGTAAACGCATAAGGACTGACAGCAGGCGTATCATTATCTTCCTTTAAAGCATTCTTTACTGGAGATACTATTCCGTAGACATCACAGGAGCTGACAAAAAGCACGCGGGATCGAGGAGAATACTTTCTGACCGCTTCAAACAAATAAAATGTCCCCATCAGGTTGGCTTCAAGCGTTTCCTTCCGGTTTGTCCAGGAATACCCCACATTGGAGATGGCAGCCAGATGAAAAATCCAATCAGCCTGAACTTGTTTGATACAATCGGAGACCTCTTCTTCCGATCGCAGATCAAGATGAAAGAGATCCACTCCGTCCAGAGCCTCACAGCTCCCGGGATGTTCGGGAAAACATGTCCCCGAAATCAAACAATCCGGCTCCGTCGCCTTAAGTAGATCAATAAGATACCGCCCGGCAAAACCGGTCGCTCCCGTGATAAAGATTTTCCGGCCCAAACCTAAATCCTCTCTCTCCAGTAATTGAGCAGGTCTTCAAGCGTCTGGTCGAAAGGAATTATCGGTTCCCAGCCTGTTTCAGCTCTAAACTTCGAGGAATCGGACAGAAGGATGGGGACATCGGACGGCCGCAATCTCTTTGGATCAACCTTAACGTCCACATCGACCTTGCTGAAAGACAACAGTTTGTCCAGCACTTCTTTCATCGAAATGGTTTCCCCTCTTCCAATATTGTAGGCCTCTCCAGGTTTACACTTTTCAAGGCTCAGCCAGTAGGCCCGGACGGTATCCCGCACATCGGTAAAGTCTCTTTTTGCCTCCAGATTCCCAACCTTGATCACAGGCTCTGCTTTTCCCTTCTCAATGACTGCAATCTGTCTGGCAAAATTCGAGCAGATAAACACCTCTCCCCTTCTTGGCCCCGTGTGATTGAATCCTCGGGTCCTCACCACTTTTAATCCATAACTTTTATAATACTGATACCCTAAAAGATCCTGACCGACCTTGCTGACCGCATAGGGGCTAAGAGGCCTTAAGGCATTGGTCTCCTTCATGGGGACCTCATCAGGATTGACGTGTCCGTACTCCTCACTTGAACCGGCTATCTGGATAAGAGGATCAAGATCTAGGCTGAGGATAGCCTCAAAAAGATTGATCTGACCAATAGAATTAATTGCAAATGTCTCAGCCGGACAGAGCCAGGAGGTCGGAACAAAACTCTGTGCAGCCAGGTGGAAAATCCTGTCCGGTTCAATTTCGCCCAGACACTTTTTTAATGAAACCATATCCTTTAAATCTGCCTCAAAAAGCTTTATTTTATCCTGAATATGGAGGATATTATCCATCCGGCTCCGCCAACGGACAATTCCATAAACTTCAACACCCGAATGCTTCTCCAGGATGTAATCCGCCAGATGACTCCCCGCAAATCCTGTTATGCCTGTTATCAATACTCTCATATGTTCTCCTTTATGTCATCGCGAAGCACCCTTGTCATTACGAGGAGCCTTGCGACGTGGTAATCTCTAACTGTCATCGCGAGCAAAGCGCAGCGATCTCTCTATTTTTTGTCTTTATAGTATTCCTTATAAAAATTTTTAAATTCTTCACTCTTTTCTTTAATCTTCCGCCACCAAATCTCGTTATCTTTATACCATCGAATGGTCCTGGTCAGCGCTTCATCGAACTGTGTTTCCGGCTTCCATCCCAATGAGTGAATTTTTTGACAATCAAGCGCATATCGCCTGTCATGGCCCAATCTATCCGGAACGAATTTGATTAAATCTCTGTATTTTCCCAATTCTTTGATTATAATATTGGCCACATCAATATTTTGGACCTCATTATTAGCCCCAATGTTGTAGACTTCACCGATCGTCCCCTTCTCAATAACAGTCTCAATGGCTTTACAATTATCCCCGACAAAGAGCCAGTCACGGACATTTGTACCCTCTCCATATAATGGGAGAGTTTTATTTTCTAGGGCATTGGTCACAAATAAAGGGATAAACTTTTCAGGATACTGAAAAGGTCCAAAATTATTGCTTGGCCGTACGATTTTAATCGGAAGGCCATAGGTCAAGAAATAGGAATAGGCCAGACGGTCTGCCCCGGCTTTGCTCGCCGCATAAGGAGATGATGGATTTAAGGGATCTTCTTCTTTAAAAAAACCATCATCACAGCTGCCATAGACTTCATCGGTTGAAACTTGGATAAAAAACTCCAAATCTGAATTCTTCAAGGCTTCGAGCAGAACAAAACTCCCATAGACATCTGTAAGAACAAATTCTCCGGCATCCACAATAGAGCGGTCCACATGAGTTTCCGCTGCAAAATGCACAACCCCATCAACCCGCCCGAAGAGATCCTTAACCAACTCCGCATCTCTGATATCGCCTTTAACAAATTCGTAGTTTGGATGTTTTTCAACATCCTTGAGATTGTCGAGATTCCCTGCATAGGTCAGCTTGTCCAGGTTGATGATTTTTTTGTCCGGATAACGACCGAGGATATAGTGAATAAAATTGCTGCCAATAAAACCCGCCCCCCCAGTAACAAGCAGAGTAAATGGGGACAGAGAAAAAGGGGACTGTCCTTTTTTTCTTTGAAAAATGGGGACTGTCCCCTTTTTCTTAGCCATCTTTTCGCTTCCATTCATAGGGGATGGCGTTTTCATGTGGATCGATGCGGTGTTCATCGGGACGGTCATAGTTGTAAACTTCAGTAGGAATATTGATAATGATCGCTTCTTCCTGGCTGACACACATCCACCCATGACAGACATCCGGTGGAATATGAATGAGAAGAGGATTATGGACTCCCAAATAGAACTCGGAGACACTCTTAAATGTTGGGGAATTGTCCCTCTGATCATACAGCACAAGCTTTATCATCCCATGGACACAAACAATATTATCAGATTGTTCTTTGTGGAAATGCCAGGCCTTGACCACGTTGGGATATGTTGTTGTCATATACACCTGCCCGAACTTCTCAAAAACCTCATCATCCAAACGCAACATCTCCATCAACCGCCCCCTCTCATCCGGGATAACTTTTAGTTTCTTAACTTTCACTCCTTCAATCATCTTACCTCCTTATCCTCATGTCATCGCGAGGAGCCCTGCGACGTGGCGACCCCTCCTTTAATCCTTTCCTGATCCCTTCTTCCTTCCGTTTAATCCTCTATTCCTTACTCCTTAATCCTGACTTATTCTGCTTAATCCATAATCCATAATCCTTAATCCTCTAATCCTTAATCCTATTTTAGAACTATTTCACTCTGATCCCCCACCATAAACTTATACACAGAAGGCTTTGGCGGGCACTTAAATATCTTTACCCCCCTGCCAATCAAGCTCTCATCAATACGGCTTCCAATATCACAGATCTCACTACCTTCAAGCACAATACTGTTTTCAATCTCTGTCCTTAATATTTTGCACCGCGGCTCGATTGACGTAAACGGACCGACATAAGAATCAATTATTTCAGAACCTTCCCCAATAATCGCCGGCCCTCTTATTGTGCTGTTCTTGATTTTTACTCCTTTTTCAATAAAAACCTGCCCGTTGATCTTTGAGGTCTCATCAACAATCCCTAAAATCTTCCCTGACATTCCCTCCAGAATCAAACGGTTGGCCTCAAGAATATCCTCGAGTTTTCCTGTATCCTTCCACCAGCCTGTGACAATATGGGGCCGGACCTTATATCCGTGCTCCACAAGGTACTGGATGGCATCTGTAATCTCCAGTTCATTTCTCCAGGAAGGTTTGATAGCATTGACTGCCTCGAATATATTGGAATCAAACATATAGACCCCAACCAATGCCAAATTGCTCTTAGGTTCTTTCGGTTTTTCCACAAGATTGATAACTTTTCCATCCTTCAACTCCGCCACACCAAACATATGAGGATCAGGAACCTCCGTCAACAAAATCATAGAATTCGGCTGCTCCGTTTTAAATTCTTCAACCAAAGACTTTATTCCCTTTTTTAATATATTGTCACCCAAATACATGACAAACGGTTCATCTTTAAGAAAAGGCTGCGAGATTTTAACCGCATGAGCTAAGCCAAGAGGAGCATCCTGTTCAATATAGCTGATTTGAACACCAAACCGGCTCCCATCCCCTACAGCCGCCCCAATCTCCTCTTTAGTCTCTCCCACAACAATCCCAATCTCTTCAATCCCCGCTTCTTTGAGTGCTTCGATCCCGTAAAACAGACAGGGTTTATTCGCTACCGGCACCAACTGTTTGGCTTGAGTAAATGTCAGCGGCCTTAGTCTTGTTCCCTTCCCTCCACTCAAAATCAATCCTTTCATCTTAATACTCCTATACTGTCATCGCGAGCACTGCGAAGCGATCTCTCATCCTTTATCCCTTCTTAGTATACTTAATCCATAATCCCTACTCCTTAATCCTTGCTTCAAAACCCCATCCCACCTAAAAAATCCGTAGTCTTCCCAATATTTCCCAACCCAATCGTGATCCTGAACTGCATTTCAGGTTTTTGGTTGGAGTAGTAGATCTCTCGAAAATAAAAAACCCGCATATCCGCCCGTATATCAATACATTGATAATTAAAGACAAGAGCAAAACCAGAATAAAGGAGTTCCATTTCTTCAATATTAAAATCTATCTCTGCTAATGCCTCTAGATTTAAGTTTGGTATTTTCAACCCGCTGTAAAACCCAACCTGATGTCGGTTATACAAGGTCTCTTCTCGATAGGGATTGAGACTTTTATACCAGTTGATACGTAAAAACAAAGGGTCGGCCTGAGATCCCAGAATGATGCTTGCCCTCAGTTTGGAAAATGTCCAATAATAGGGATTTAATCCAACCGAGAAGTCAAACGTATATTTTGAGGAAGGATAAAATCTCAAAAACCCATATATATCTGAAAATTTCGGGACTTTTCCATCGACCTTATATGCCTGCATCGGACTTTCTTCATCCGGCACAAGAAAAAAAGTCTGATTTACACCCACCGCGATAATCTCCTTGGGCATCGCATTTTGCTTGACAATGAATCGATTTGTGAGGTTGTAATTCATTTGATGAGAACGGTAAAACCTGCCCTTAGGAGTAATAATCCTATCAAAAGAGGAAATGGGTGTTTCATAGATATAGTTTAAGGAGGGCTCAATAATATGTTTAAGCTTGGCTATATTTTGAAAGTCATAATAGATTTTAGAAAAGACAGGACCAATAAGCTCTGTTCGAATTATATAATTATTCGACAATAGAGGCTCATTAACCACTTTGCTTGTGTTTGGAGAATATGTTTGAAAATACAGATTATATCTTGCAGAAAGAGAAGTGTTTAAGGTCAGCCAAGGGATTTCTGTAAAGGGGAGCGTCAGTGTGGGTTGAAAACTTAAACTTTGAGAACGCTTCTGAGTCTTATTCTTATAATTGGACTCCCATCCATATTCCCACCGGGTAAAATCGGATGAAAACGAAAAATAGAGAGGAGAAAAAAGTTTAATTTTTGAAGAGCTGAAAACGACCGAAGGAAGATTTCTACTAATAATCGAACTGCCAACTTGAACGAAATGGGTCTCCATATTGGATGCCCGTACACTCAGATTAAAATAAGACCAAGACCGGGAAATATAGGCTTGGGAACGGCGATTCGAAACAATCGCCCTTCTGAAATTATTGTCAAACTCCCGCAAGAAATCATAGGAACTCTGATAGTCTATGTTTGCAACCAATTTAAAGCCCGAAGGCAGAGGTTGATTATGCTGCAACCGCAGAATAAAGGCATTCTTAGTCCCATCTTGATCAAGTCCCTCAGATAATGGATCCTTCTTAAAATCGAAGTAATAAAAACTAGCCTGACCTCCCGTTCCTCCATTAAAAAGATACCGGTACTCAAGGCCTCCTCCCATCCCCCTTGCAGCGTAATAATCAAAATTGACAGTTGCATCCATGTTGCGGCTCATGTCCCAGTAGAATCCCTGTGAATAGAAAAATCCTTTTTGTCCCGACACTCCCATCTGAGGCATCAGAAACCCTGTCGCCCGATCCTTTTTTAACGGATAACGGATATAGGGAAAATAGAAAACCGGCACTTTTTTTATTGAAAAAACAGGATGCCACATCTCGATATATTCGTCTTTCTTAAAGGTCCCCTTGCCAAAAGAAAAATTCCATCTCGGGTCCGGCTGCGAACACGAGCTGATCTTTGCTTTCTCAAACAAAAAGGTGTTTTCACTTTTTCTCTGGATATTATCCGCTTCATAAAAAACAGAAGGCTGCACCATTCCTAAAACCTTCTTGAGCTCTCCCTCTGAAGAGTCCAGATTGAAATGAATACTTTCACATTCGATCACTTCATTTGGAAGCTGGATAACAACGCTTCCTTCAGCAAACACTTCCTTTGTCTCTGTATCCACCTCTATTCTATCCGCAAAGAGCACAACATTTTTATACCGGACCTCCACATTGCCCGTAGCCATGAGGCGGTTTTTTATCTGTTCTGTATAGTTGGCCTTGACTATAAGGTCTTTTGATGAAAATGCGCTTTTTTGGCTGAATAAATAATTGGAAAGGACAATGTTCAGCATTATCCAAAGTACGGTTCTTTGTTTTTGCTTCATTAATTGAAATTTAACATATACATTTCATCTTATCAATGAGTATCCATCCATCCTCAAAAAAACAATAAAACTTATTTGTCTTTGACCACAAGGTTTCTCTATGATATAAGCCGTAAGGGATGTCAGAGGGCGGAAATTGGATAAAAATGCGAGTAAAGCACGGCAAGTACAAAAACCAAATTCTTATAATTTTAGATTTCAGGAGATTTTTGTCGCTTTTTGAGTCATTGACCTCGCCGGATTTGGTGTGATACCCTCATTCTAGGATGTCAGTAGGCGGAAATTGGGAAAAATTTCGAGAAATCTGTCTCAAGCACAAAAAGGAAATCCTTATAATTCAAGATGTTGCGTATAATATGAACTTTTCACCGCTGCCAGCTCGTGCCTATCCATTACTTCTTCAATGCATTATGGATAATCCCGAGATGAGCAGCTCTGATTCACGGGTAGATGTTTTCCATGTGTTGACTTTGTCTTTTCGGTATAATAATATTTTTCAATAGATAAGTGGGTGGGAAAGGGGGAAACTGTAAGGAATTTGGAGCTAGGCCAATGAGGAATGTCTCATCTTTTGGGTACAGTGATTGACCGATGGCTTCGGAAGAGCAGTCTTCTGTCAAGAACACTTTGAAGCCGGTTGTGCGTCCCACTTGCGTTCGCTGGTTGTATAATGTTTTACTACTTATAGTGAGTCTGTTAATCACGATGATCACGGCAGAGCTTGTATTTCGTATTGTATATCCGCTGCCGAGTTCGTTGGCCTCGCCGCATCGGCCGAGGAAATGGCAGTCTGGGCTCGGGAATCTCTATCTTCCTAATAGCAGTTTTGAGTACTGGGTTTGGGACGAGAAAGGACATCAGGTACATAAGAGTAAGCAACAAGTAAATGCTTGGGGATTCACAGATCAACCAGTGCCAAAACGGTTGCGGGAGGCTGAACTCCGTATAGTCATCATAGGTGATAGTTATGTTGAGGCGCTTCAAGTTTCCAACGCGGAGAAACTCGGCTTCCTCCTGGAAGAATCGCTCAATGATGAGCTTGGTGTTCGTGTTGAGGTTATCACTTTGGCGAAGAGTGGCACTGGGCAAGCTGCACAGTATGCGTATTGGCGACGATACCGTGAAGTAATCGATCCCGACATAGTCATCTCTGTATTAGTAGCGAATGATATTCGAGACAATCACCCAACACTTGACGCTACTGCACGTGGCTACAATCCGCTCTTCCCACTTCAGCTTTCTTTCATACCATCAGACAATGAGATCGACGGTCTGATAGAGATTCCCGTAGCGGATGATTGGTTGGAGCATAGAGCAGCCATAATTCTTGCCCCGCGACATCGGCTCTACAATCGTTCCGCATTGGCCCGATTTGTTATCAATAGGCTTGGCATCGATCGCTGGAGATACGGCAAGAACAGACTCTTCAAAGGAATCGAGTTTACATCAGCAATGTTCACGCTTGCAGCGGAACCTATCCCGACCGTCGCTCGACAGATTACCTTTCGGCTTCTTGAGAAATATAGGCGCGAGACGCAGAGCGATGGTGCGCAGCTTATATTGCTGGGAGCGCAAGGTCAGTCACCCGAGGATCCATTATTCCAGGCAGTTCGGACTTTCGACAGATGGATTACGGAATGGGCGGCAGAAAAGGAAGTCGAATACGTCTCGTTTTTTCGGGAAGCAAGCGCGCGTGGTCGAAGTTGGTCGGAGTTCCACTGGGCTGGAGATAACCACTGGAATCAAGATGGGCATCTATTCGCGGCTCGCTTGCTTGAAGATAGGATTTTGAGAATGCTTCGCGATGCTAACTAAAAAGGATCAGAAGAGGGTACTACCCATTAACAGTCATTCTCTTGCATCATTTGAGCCACCCAGCCAGGCTAGTTGTTTAAGACATGAAGGCCCGAGCCGATGTAGTCGAAGAACTTGTTAGAGGTGGTTCTAAAATAGAAGGCTCCACTTTGAAGAGCAACATCATACCGACATCAACCTAAGATATCACCTGCTTTCACCTTTGCCGGAAAAAGCATCCCCCTTATCCTGAGTGTATGTCGTCAAATAATTCGTACACACCCATAAGCAACGATTTTGCCTTTTCATATTACTCATAATTATGATTTCCCATCAAGTCATTTATCAAAAACGACCAAAAATTTTTCTCCTGTGCCGCAGAACAGACTCCCCATGTCAATGTGGTGTCACAATTCGGTAGAATTACGCTGAAATTATGGTAAAGAAAGTGAAAGGATAACAAAAAAGGAAAACCGAATTTCCCCTGAAAATAAGAAAGAATCTCTGGTGGGCGGTACTGGATTCGAACCAGTGACATCCGGCGTGTAAAACCGGTACTCGGAAGTTCTTGCTCGCATTTAATTAACTGAAAACAAAGAGGATGCAATCATGATGTTTTTCTTGTCTTCGGAAATGTCACTGTGGTGTAACAGATTCTCCAAATTTTGGGTTGTTTCAGATGGTTTTTTGCAGAGAAGTTCAACAGCTTTCTTCCTCCCATCTTTGTTTGAATGCGTGTACCGTTACTAAAAGAGGATTTAAATGAAATCAAAACCGGAAATAATTGCGTTGCTAAGAACCGGAAGTTTTTACGTTGCCTTGACAAAAACAATAAAACTTCTTGACATAATAACTTCCGAAAAATATAGTATATTTTTAAAAGTGGAAGAATTAATTGATGGGTAACTGAATAAATTTTTATCATTTTTGATCTACGGAGGAAGGAATTGTTTTTATTCAGGGGCGGTAGCGTATATTTTTGAAATTTCTTCATACGAAATAAAATCCCATCTGATTCCGGAGCAGAGTCGCAAAAGTAGGCACAAGAATCCCCATTAAACATATGCCAAAGCAGGAACGCACAATGAAGAAAGCTTTAATAACTAGAATAACCGGAAAAGGATAGCTCCTACCTCACCAAGCTCCTCCTCTATACCGGATGAAACTAAAAACTCAGACCATCTGAGAGAGAAGGAAAATCAACAAAACGATTTTGCTTGAACTTTTATCAAATAGAATTAGTTAGGTATACTATGAATTATGGAAACTGTAGCTTAAAAAATCAGCACATTAGTCCAAAGCCATTTGAAGACAAACAAGAATTAGAAGAGTTATTGGGAAATCGATTTCGTGCGAGGCACGATATTGCAGGTAATATGTCCATCTTTGGCGAGACACCTGACTGGAATCCTGCCGAAATGATTGGATCTGAAAATGATAATTGATTCTCAGCTAAAGAATTTTTTTCAGTTTACGAAGTTTGTTGTCTGTGATTATCCAAGCCGAATTATCCGTTTGTCATTTTTTATATTGATATCTTCTGCATTAGAGCTTTTTGGGTTTGTTGCTTTAGTTCCAATAATCAGCTCACTTGTAAATTCAGAATATCAATCAACTAATAAATCTCAATATATCTCTAAACTCTTCGTGTCCTTAGGGATTTCACCTAGCATTGAAATTCTACTCATAATATTTATATTAATTTTTCTTGTCAAAGGTATTTTTATTTTTTTAACGAGTTATTACCAGGAGAAAATTCGTATCGATATTTATATGGGCATGCGGTCTGAAATATATAAGAAAATATTTCAAGCGAGGTGGCCTTTTTTCATTAACAGAGAAGTTGGCGAATTGAACAATGTAACAATAACTCAGACTAAAAATGCAGCGACAGGAATAAAACATCTTGCCCAATTTTTTTCAAGTATTATATTTGTTGTCGCTCTGCTTGCAGCGAGTCTTATGATTTCATGGAAAGTCGTGTTGTTATGTACAGTTCTTTCTACTATAGTTTTTGGATTAGTGAGTGTTGTTTTTAAGGCCTCTCATAACTTAGGAAAAAAAATTGGCTTGAATGAAAACAGAATCAGCCAAGTATCGGTCAATAGTTTTACCTCACCTAAATTCATTAAAGGTTTAGTGTTAGAAAACTATTTCATTAAGAGATTTTGTGTTGTTGTAGAAGAAGCGAAAACTATAGAATTTAGCTATGCAAAAATAGTAAGTTTGTTAAGAAGCATGAGTGAGCCAATTGGAATAACAGTATGCATGTTTATATTATATTTTTCCCTTACTTATCTTAAAGAACCATTAGAATACGTTATTGTCCTTGTTCTAATTTTTCTCAGACTTTATCAGAAGATAGGCACATTACCAGAATCATATGCTGGAGTGCTATATTATTTACCATTGTACAAAATGTGTGATACGTTACGGAAAGACGCAACCCACGCAAAAGAAATAACACACGAAACTGTGCTTATATCATATGAGAAAAGCATTGAATTAAATAATATTTCGTTCAGTTATAATAGCTCGAAAGGTGTTGTTTTATCAAATATTAGCATTAAGATACAAAAGGGCGAATTCATCGGAATTACTGGTAGATCCGGAAGTGGAAAAACAACCCTTGTTGACTTAATT
>JAUWVG010000290.1 GCA_030617525.1 Candidatus Aminicenantota bacterium
GCCCCCCGAAAGTAATGATATTTCAACTCGATGGAGTTTTTAAAAGGGAAATTAAATTGGTGGCCTTCAGGAGGATAGAGTTTATTGGATGTTTTGAAGAAAAAATTTATGCTATTCAACGAGAGGTTTCTATGGAGCTAAGGGGAAAGATTGGGTTTGTAGATTTTCCAAATCCCATATATGAATTTACCCATGAATTCCAGGATTATGAGAAAATATATTCGTTCCCCATTAATCATTATGTTGAAGGAAGTGCATGGTTCGGACAGGCCTACTTAGAATTTGCGATTAGGGACTTCCAGAGCTTTTTTGTAGTTCATGAATCAAAATATGAAATTAATAGATATAATTTGAAATCTAAGAAAATTAGGGAGGTTATAACCAGAAAATTTGAACGTGTAAAAAGGCCAAAAAGAATAAAGAAACCGGGATTCACATATGGCCCGGATATAGAGTACTATCAAGATGTTCAGGAGCTCGTAATTTTTGGAGATCAACTTTGGGCATTCACATCAGAAAGAAATGAAGATGGCCATTGGCTAGTGGATGTTTATGATGTGGATGGAAGATATGTTGATAATTTTTTCCTGTGTTTCCCTGATGATATTGAGCCAAAAAGATATCAAAATGTGCAACTTATTAATTGGAAAGGCTATCTATATTCGGTAGACCAGGATAGTGAAGGGTATTTCAGCATTGCTAAATATAGGATTGAAGATTAATTTGATAATCAATTAAAGCGATTCAAAATTAAAAACCTTCTTAGAACCGTAGCCGATTTGTCCAGGGCGGAGCATCTAATTTTAGCTCTAATCATTTTGGAATTGCATGAGTTGCATAGTGTGTCGGGATTTATCACTTGACAAGGGCATCGATGTGATAAAAAATAGAACTACTCGAGGTAAAATGCCAATAGAGATGTTCACAATCGGGTATGAAGGACGGGAAGTTGATGAATTTGTTTCCCGTCTTAAGCAGTTCAAAGTCACTCGCCTCATTGATGTAAGAGAAATCCCCCTTTCAAGAAAAAAAGGCTTTTCTAAATCTGCACTAAAGGAAAAACTTGAGGACGAAAATATTGAATATGTGCATATAAAGTCACTTGGAAGCCCATCTAATATCAGGAAAAAATTAAAAGCCGACTGGGATTACGACTACTTTTTTAAATCCTATTCGAAACATTTACAGAACAACTTTTATGCAGTCAAGGAAGCATATGACTATGTTCGTTCTGGCATAAATTGTGTTATGTGTTTTGAACGACTCCCTGATAAATGCCATAGGTCAATTGCCGCCATAGCAATAAGAGAATACGATAATAACGGATTAAAAATAAAACATATTTAAACTCCCTTGAATTTCCAAAAGAAAAGAATCCTGATAACAGTAAAAGCCTATCCCAATCCCAGCAAAAAATATGGAGAGACAGTTTGTTGTGCAGGAGTTGATCTGGGAACGGGACAATGGATTCGTCTTTACCCTATACCTTACCGTAATCTTGATGACGTTCAGAAATTTAAAAAATATAGCATTATAGACGCTGATTGCGCTCAGGCTCCAGACGATAAAAGACCAGAAAGTTACAAAGTGCGTGCCAATTCTATTAAGGTCGTTGATTGGATTAGTACAGAAAAAGGCAAATGGGATAAAAGAAAATCGATAGTATTGCAATTGCCGGTTAAGTCATTATGCCAGGTTTACAGGGATAGAGAGGAAAAAGACCTTTCATTGGGACTGATAAAGCCTGCGAACATATCTTTTGAATGGGTGAAACAAAGTAAGTCCGATCAGCAAGCTAGAGAGGCTTGTTATTCACAGTTGAGTTTTTTTAACAAGAGAAAAGATGCAATCGAAGAGATTCCTTTCAACTTCTACTATTCCTTTAAGTGTGCGATCGAAGATAGCTGCCAAGGCCATAAAATATCGATTATTGATTGGGAAATTGGACAGGCATATAGGAACTGGCGCTATAGGTATCCAAAGGAAGAGGTGTTATTAGAAAAAATAGAACAAAGATGGCTTGAAATATCAGATGTCACAAAAAAAGATGTGTTTTTTTATGTTGGGAATATGAAAAGGTTCCGAAACATATTTATGGTTTTAGGTGTATTTTATCCGCGAAAAAGTTCTTCTTAATAAATCATACGTTGTCACTTTCAGCCGATTTGTCCACGAAGTTTCCGGGAGGATCAGGTTTATCTACAATTTTTTTTATCCAAATACTTGACAATACGACATGTGTCGTCTATATTGTATACGACAGCTGTCATTGCTAGAGGAGTAGGGTATGAAAAAGCATCACATTCAAAAACTTTCTCCCGCCAATCTCGAGATCATGAAAATCGTCTGGGATAAAGGCGAAGTAAATATCAACGAAGTTTTTAAAACCATCAATGCCGGAAGAGACGACGATTTGAGACGGACCTCTATCCAGGTTCAGATGAGACGTTTGGAAAAGTACGGCTGGCTTAAGCACAGACAGGTAGGAAGGATGTATTATTATTCAGCCGTTGTAGAAAAGCATAAAACACGAAGGGATATCCTTCATGATGTTAAGAACCGGGTTTTTGGAGGTTCCAGGCCGGAATTGGTTAAATGTCTGCTTGAGGATTCAGATATAAGTCATGATGAGATAAAAAAGCTGCGAAAACTCCTGAAAGAATATGATGCGGAGCAGGAAACATTATGAATTTCCTCACAAACGTCCAAGCGGCTCAATGGATTCTCAATTTAGCTTTCATCTCCATGGTCATTGTTGGCATCGGCTGGGTGGTAGCCAGAATAATCCGCCGGAAGGCAGCTCCTACCAGGAGCGGATGGATTCTAATGATCCTGATTGTCCTGATGCTTCTGCCGATCCTGAGTTTACAATCGACAATACCTAATTTTAATCTATTTCAAATTACTCTGCCGATATCCATCTCTTCTTCAGTTGGAAAGAACGTCGACAGCTATTTAACGGAGATTGAGGGTTTCACTCCAGAGACTCTATCTCCATATACTAAGAAAAATAAATTCCTTCCCTCTATTTCAGACCTCTTTCTGATCAGGATTTTCAATGGATTAGGAATAATCTGGGGATTGGGTTTCCTGGTCTGTCTTTTTCGTATGATTTATGGAACCAGGGCCCTAAACAGCTTTAGAAACGGGCTTGTTGAGATTGACGACACAAAAATGACCAGGGTTCTAAAATCAGTTGAAAGTACTTTTGGAAAACATATTCGTTTCAAAATATTCCTCTCCGACTCTTTGACGACCCCCATCGTAATGGGGCTTTTCCGTCCGATTGTCGTCATCCCGCGCAGCCTTTATATAAAATGGAATGAAAACACCGTTAAAGGCATTCTTCTGCACGAACTGTCCCACATTTATCACAGGGATAACCTCACAGGAATTCTCCAGAGGCTGGCGGCTTCCCTGAACTGGTGGAATCCACTCGTCTACAACCTGAGTGCCGATTTTTCCAGAGCCAGGGAGGAAATTTCCGATAATCATGTTCTTTTGGAAAATAATTCAAGAGATTATGCGGAATGTTTAATTCGTCTGGCTGAAAATAAATCCCTTATCAGCCGGCTGGCGGTGTTTACGACCATGGCTTCCCCTCATGTCCCTCTGAATGACCGGGTCAAATATATCTTATCTAAGGAGAGAAGAATGGAAACACATTTGAAAAAATCGTCTATATTTCTGATTTTTGTGATATCTGTATTTCTCGTCGGTGCCTGTGCCGGGCAAAGGCTGGCTTTAACGACAACTAATGATTCTGTCCCGACTTCTGAATCAATTCAAGAGAAAAGCACAGAAGATGAAAAAATATCACCGCCAAAGCTGCTAAGAAAAGTTGAGCCTGTCTATCCAGAGATAGCGAAAAATGCCCACATTGAAGGAACTGTGGTTGTCGAAGCCACAACAGATATCTATGGACGAGTACAAAGGATCAAGGTCCTGAACTCTGTGCCCTTACTTGACAAAGCCGCCATTGATGCTGTCAGACAGTGGGTTTACGAGCCCATGATTATAGAGGGCAAGCCGAGAGGAGTGATTTTTACGATTGCATGCCAGTTCCAACTAGGAGAAAAAGCGAAAGTTAGCGTCAAGACAGTTAATCCAGACGCTGCAATTCCACCTCCACCCGAAAGGCGGATTCTACCTCCACCCAAACAGATTAAGGTGGATAAAGAAACGAAAACTCCTACTGAAAAGGCAAAAAGTGGAGTCATTGGAGGAGTTGTCGGAGGCGTAGTCGGAGGAGTTATCGGAGGAGTTGTTGGAGGGGACGAGGGTCCTGTTCGAGCTTTAGGTGACATCAAGCCGCCGAAACTAATCAAGATGGTGGATCCGATTTATCCCGAAGTGGCTAGAGAAGCACGTATCGAGGG
>JAUWVG010000035.1 GCA_030617525.1 Candidatus Aminicenantota bacterium
GTCTATATAGATGAGGCAGGTAATGTTGTCGGAATATGGCTCGGCACGGAAAAAGGAAAAAATATAGTTGTTCCTGCTCATCTGGATACGGTGTTCCAGGATCTTTGGGAAATAAAGGTGGAACGGGAAGGAAATGTGCTCAAGGCTCCTGGAGTGGGAGACGATACCGCCAGTCTCATTCACCTCATTTGGAGTGTGCGTGCTCTAAAATCAGCAGGATTCAATCCGGAAAACACCTATTATTTTGTTGCTACCGTGGAGGAGGAGGTGGGGTTTGTTGGCATGCGGGCTTTTATGGAAAATCCTCCTGAAAAGATAGACCTGGTCGTTGCCCTGGATGGTGACCTCGGCGGAGTCCACTACGGCGCTCTCGGGTTTGGAGGAGGTCGTGTGGCGTACCGCGGGCCAGGAGCTCATACCATGTTGAGCCGTGGAGTTCCCAATCCTAATCTTGCCGTGGCCAAGGCCATAGAGCGTCTTTATCGCATCGATCTTTTTTCGGAGCCGCTGGAAAAATGGACCATACTCAACATCGGTATGATCGGAGGAGGCAAAGTGCAAAATGCCGTGTCACAAGAATCTTTTTTCACGATTGATCTCCGTTCTCCGAATGGGGGAGAATTGAAAAGAGTTCAGAAAGAAATTAAGGCGATTTGCCGTGACGTGGCAGAGGAAGAAGGGGTTGAGGTGGACTTTGATCTGAATGAGCAGGCCAGGGGTTATCAGATACCCGGAGCCCGTGATTCGTTCCTAGTAAAAACGGTGGTGGATATTCTTGAGCATCTCAATGTCCAAAACATCAAGGTTGATCCTTTGGGTTCAACGGATGCCAATGTCGGGATCGAAAACGGCATTCTTTCTGTCAACTTGGGACGGACGTACGGTCGCTTTAAGCACAGTCTTGAAGAGGAAGCGGAAATTGAAGGGCTTTTTCTTGCGATGAAACAGATTTGTCTTCTTTTTATTTGTTTAAATTAAAAGGACAATTTTTTCCAGCCACTTTTTGTCGATTTCAGAAAAGGCATTGAGCTTCTGACTGTCCACATCCAGAACTCCCCGAGGATTATTCTTTTTGTCCGGAAGAGGGATGACGATTTCTGAATTGGATCGGCTGTCACATGCGATATGACCTGGAAATTCGTGGATGTTTGGCACGACAATTGATTTTTTCTCTCGAATTCCTGCCCAGCACACACCTTTGTCTCTTTCTAAAATCTGGCAGGCGAGAGGCCCTTGATAGGGACCTACAATCAGGTCTCCGTTCTCAAGAAGATAGAATCCTGTCCAGAAAAAAGAGGAGAATTTATGATGAAGGAGGGCTGCGATTGTAGACATTCGTGCCGTTGTATTGCTGGTTTTTGTCAGAAGATCTTTCAGCTGCCCGTGAATTCGCTCATACCTTTTTGCCAACTGATCGTCAGTCGTCAAGCTATCCTCCTCAAGTGACCTGAATTATTCATAAAAACTGCCGACACCTTCATTTCTCTTCAATGATATCAACTTGATAGCATGATTTATTTTGAGGCATCTTGAACATCACTTTGTTTGTTGGCCAATTTATATCAAATGTCGACCTGCGAGAAATGAAATGACGAAGCAATCTCATTTGTAGAGATCGCTTCGCTGCGTTCGCGATGACAAGGTCAGGTCACCACACTCTCTTCGATCGTTCGTGATGAGCTTCATGGGCCGATGCCTTGCATATGCAGCAACCTCGACTCGTGAATAATCCAGGATAACTTATGCGCAGTTTATGCATCGTACAAAAGGTAGCATTGAAGATACCATCAGTCAAGGTGGATTGACTTTCATCCATATGTGAGTTATTTTTTGAAGTGAGTCAGAATTCGGAGGATTATCATGTTAAAAAGAAAATTCGCTGTTTTTTCTATTCTTCTTTTTTTAGCCGGATTTTTTGCGTCTGCTGCAACCATTCAAAGAGAGGATATTTACAGGCTAGGAATGGACTTAGAAGAAGTAGCCACGTATTTGGCGGAGAGCAATTTTGAACATTTTAAGGGTTGGGATGGAACAATCTCTGATCAGGAGCAGGCTATCCTCTTTAAATCCGAGGCTTTTGCCGCATCCTGCAGGCTTTTTTTGAGGCTGTCTGAGCAGAGATCGGACTACTATGTGAGCCGACATCAGAGAACAAATCTCTACAGTGCATACTTGTATCTTTTGGGAGCATTCAAGGAATTAAATGAAGAGATGAGGAAAGGTGGGATCCAACCTTATGCGCTTCGAGATGCAGACCGTATCCTGACACGAATGGACTATGAATTTTCAAGTTGGCCTGCTGCGGATAACTTAGCCTACCTGCATCGTAAGTATGTAAGGGGGAGAGATGCCGCCGTCTATATGATTGAGAGAAGAGGACCCGGTGAGTATGTTCTTCATCGTTTCATTAATCTTGAGAGCATTTTCAAATATAATTATGATTTAAAAAGGGGAAAAAATCCCTGGGATTTTCTTGTTAATGTAGAAGAGAGCACATTAAACAAAATGGAGGAAGGGCGCATGATCGATCTGACATTTGAGGGATTCCTTATCATCGAACAGTCGAACAGACCGGGCAGGGGGGTTTATCTGATAGAAAATGGAAAGAAAAGAGGGGTGACGTCTGCAAATCTTATCACACAGCGTTTTGGGGGTTGGGATAATGTCTATGAAGTGCCAGCTGAGGTCATCAGAAAGTATCCGGATGGAGAGCCCATTAGGTAATTTGAATAATTCATAAAAACTGACTATGTCATCGCGAACACTGTGAAGCGATATTTTGTCTCTGCGGAAACATTATGAGATCACCACACTCTCTGCGATCGTTCGTGATGACAACCAACACCCTTTTTTATCTGGTTAAAAAACACGTTGAGAGAAAATGGAGTTCCTGTTTATCTCCCCCCCCCTGGGGAGTTTGGCGGGCTGTTGTCAGCAAAAGGGGGGTTGATGATGGGAACCAAAAAAGGTGGGTGTTCCCTCCAGCCCGCAAAAGGGAACCTTCTTTATTATAACATAACAGTTTCGATTGTAAAGAAAATAAAACATAAATATATGATATGTATATTGTTGAAATCAAACAAGATGTAGAGTTTTGTCTTTTTTTTAAAAAATAATTTTGTAAAATCGAAAATTTGAATTTTTTTTTCTTTGTAGTATGTCAGGCGAATTTGAATTGCCTATCTGCAAAAAATTAGTGTACTATCTTTTTAAGGTATGCGGATATCCTGGTTTCAAAAGGTATAATAAAGAAAATTTGAAAAGGAGGTCAAATGGAAGAAAAAAAGATAGATATCAAGGTGGATGAAAATATCGCGGTGGGACAATATTCCAATCTTGCGGCGATCCGGCACACTAAAGAGGAGTTTATCTTTGATTTTGCCTTCCTCTTTCCCGATGGTCCTACTGGAAAACTGGTGTCCCGTATTTTGCTCAGCCCCGCCCATGTGAAGAGGTTCATGGAAGCTCTTCAATCCAATGTCAAGAGATATGAGGACAACTTTGGGCCCATCACACCGGCCGATGCGCCCCCCTCTGTCGGGTTTATTCATTGATTGCCAGGGAAAAAAATCAAATAAAGAGATTGATGCAATCGAAATTTTACCTTGACATAGACTCTTTTTTTTTATAAATACTTGACTAGATGGGAAAATATAGCTGGAGAAAACCTTCGGTCTCTCATCAGGCCTTTAAGAGGTCTATGGTTTTTTTAATCTCACATTGGAGGAGTATCAATGGCATATGAATTCTTAAATTCAAAAGGGGTCACATACTATCTTCACTTTAAAGATGTAAATTTAAAGGGAGGAAGAGAGCAGAGAATTTACTTTTTTGCCCGTGACATCAGAGATGGGTCATTGGATGCAGTTCCTGATGGCTATATAGCTATTGAAACTGAAAGAACAGGAATGCCCATCCTCAAAAAGGGCTAAATTTAAGATCTGATATTAGGGGGAGTCCATCAACAGGACTCCCTCTGTTTTCCTTCCTCGAACTCTCTTCAAAGTTTCCACTTATTTTGTTCTTCGCACAATCAATAACCTCGAGTTATTTTTTCTGGATCATCTCTAAAAAAGTTGGCAGGATCCAAAGGATTCTAGGGGTCAAGGGGTCAAGGATTCAAGCTAAAAATCTTTAAGAATTTAAAGAATTAAGAATCAAAGAGTGAGATAGAAAACCGGATATTATTATCTGAGGACCTCGATTATATTGAGACCGATAAATTAAATTGTTAGAAAAAACACTCGAACCCTTGAATCCTCGTATCCTTGAATCCTGATTTTATTTTAATAAAAACGCAAAGGTTTGCAGCAATCCGGTGTCTAATTGATCTGATGCCAACAAGGAGGTAAAAATGAACAAATTTAAAACAGTTTTGGCGTTTACTCTTGTTATTTTTGTTATAAGTCTTTGTGTCCCCGCTATCTTCGGTCAGGCGCCCCAGAGAGGCCGCAGGCCGATGCTGCAGAATCAGCCTCAAGCACGACTGAATGTCCCTGATCTGACGGATGAACAAAAAGAGCAGCTAAAGAATCTAAGAGGGAATCAGATGGAAGTTCAAAAGCAATTCATGGACAAGACAAGAAATCTGAATCTAAAACTCAATGAACTGAGACAGGATGTCACAGCGAATGCAGTTGAAATTGAAAAAAATCAGGATGAGATATTTAACCTTAGAATTGAGCAGATGAAAAATGCTTACCTGCACCAAAAAGAAATCAAAAAAATATTCACACCTGAACAGCTGGAAAAAATGTCTGCCATGAGAGCGCGCCCCTCCATGCGCGGGAGAGCAGCAATGAACAGAAATTTTCCCCGGGGAAACCAGGTCATGAGAAGAGCACCAAGCAGAGGACGAGGACAAATGTCCGGCCGTAATGGCATTTTCCAAAGAGGTATTATGTGGCGTTGGAGATAACAGAAAAACATAAGTTCGAAAAAAGGCCCGCTTGAAAACGGGCCTTTTTTTTTATCTATTTTGACACTATTGATTGTCATCTGTCCTGAAACTAGGACAGCATACTCTTTTTTCATCAGGGGAAAACAGTTGGCATAGAACTTGCATTTTAGTTCAGCGGAGGCCAAAGATGAAAAAAATAATGTCTTTTCTAGTGTTTTTAGTGTTTTGTGTTTCTCTCTCCGTGGCGTCAGAGGACACAGAGTATTACAGTTACAGTTATGCCCGGTTGAGCTATGTCAATGGAGATGTGTTTATCCAGAGGGCTGGCGACAACGGTTTTGAAGAGGGAGATGTAAATCTTCCAATTGTCGAAGGAGACAAAATCGGCACAAGAGAAGGGCGTGCGGAAATTCATTTTGGCAAAAAAAATTATCTTCGTATCGATAGACAAACCCAGCTTGATCTTATTGAACTGCCCGAACAGGGAAGCGATATCATTCAGCTGCACTTGCTTTCAGGAGATGTCTTTTTAAAAATAAATTACTTGAAGAGAGAGAAGGACTTTGAGATACACACACCGGATGCATCTTTTTATGTGTTGGAAGAGGGCCTCTACCGTTTTGTGGTCCGTGAAAATGTCCAAACTGAATTGCTGGTGTACGAAGGAAGGATAGAAGCAGCCGGGCAGGAAGGATCCGTTGTTGTTGAAGAGAACGAAAGCCTCTTTGCCCTTGATGGCACCTTCCAATCGGATTCGAGTGATTACTACACCGAGTATGACGACAGTTTTGCCAATTGGAGCAGTTCCCGTGATGAACTGCAGTCCCGCTATGTAGCCAAACGTTACCTTCCAGACGAGCTATACGAATACGAAACCGAACTTGCTTACAATGGACGATGGATGTATGAATCTCCCTATGGTTATGTCTGGATTCCTTCCGTAAGATACTCCTCCTGGAGACCCTACTCCCATGGACGCTGGGTTTGGTACCCCATCATTGGTTGGACCTGGGTTTCTTCACATTCTTGGGGTTGGGCCACATCCAGGTATGGACGGTGGCACTGGAGATCCTCTTGGGGATGGCACTGGATTCCTACAAGGAGATGGGGGCCGGCCTGGGTCCACTGGCATCATGGGTATGACTATCTTGGATGGAGTCCCCTCAGCTATTGGAACCGACCTGTGGTCATTGTCAACAACCGCTTTTACGGCCGCAATAACGACAGGTATTACCCTACTCAGTCCCGTGCCTTGACTGTGATCCGAAAAAACCAACTTCAGGCCAGATCTATTTCAAAGGTCGCGTTGAGTCAGGATAAAGTCGGACAGCTTGGAAAAATCTCACTCTCCTCCAGACAGCCGAATCTCAGGTCCGTAGTGGATAGAACCAGTGAAAAATATTCCACAGCCTCCAAAGTACTTTCCAGAACGAACTTGCGACAAGTGAATAAGGGCTATTCCTCTGGAAAAACGATAAGCTCTCTCTCTCGAGTGAAGGCCAATTCTGTGCGCACGTCTAGCTCCAGCCTTAACAACGCAGGAATCTCGTCTCGGACAATTAAGAGATTTACACCGAATTCACAAAAATCTGTGACGTCCAAAAGTTCAGCCATACAAGGAAAAGGGGTTGTTCCTTCAAGATTCAAATCTTCCTCCCAGAGTGTGAAACGCACAACTCCAAGTCGTTCTGTTGTAACCAGAAGATTCCCTTCATCTTCTACAAAGAGCAATAGATCTGAAAACTCGTCAAACACAAATACAAAAAGTGTAGTGAAGCGCTTTTCCTCTTCGCGTTCCCAAACTCCGTCTCGAACGAGCACAATAAAAAGGTCTTCGACCTCCACGGAGAACAAAAGCGCCGCCAGGAAATTGGTTAAAAAGTTTTCCTCCACTTCTTCTTCATCCGCTTCTTTGAGGGGCCGTGTCACCACGGCCCCTTCTCGAAGCTCGCGGTCTTCCAGCTCTACTGTCCGCCGGTCGTCTTCGTCGAGTTCGGTCAAGCGAATCACTTCTCGAACACCATCGAGGAGTTCCGTGAATCCACGATCAACCTCCAGTAAAAGAGTTTCAACTCCCATTCGCAGCTCAAGTTCTTCACGTTCTACTGTCAGCCGATCCTCGCGAAGTTCCAGTCCCTCCCGATCGACGGTGAGCCGCTCCTCGCGAAGTTCAAGTTCTTCACGTTCAAGTGTGAGCCGTTCTTCCTCGAGTAAAAAGGTTAAAAAGAAATAGTCCACTCGTTGTCATAGGTGAATTTTTCCTCTTTACTTTTTCACACTTCAGTGGTATAAAGAATTTTTCCTGAAGAAAAGCAGAATGATGTCTATCTATGTCAGAAAACAAATAGCGCTTTTTCTAGAATCTTTATACTCGATTAAATGATATAAGTTTGGAGGTATTCGTCATGATAATCAAAAAAATAACTTTTGAAGATGGGGCAAAAGAGTCGGTGAAAATGTCGCGTTTCCTTGGTGTTGCCGTTCTTGCCTGTCTGCTCGCCGTAATGGGAAACATCGCTTGTGAGAAGACAGAAGAGGGCCTTGTTTCTGGAGAGGAATCAAGCCTTTTGGTTAAAGAGGGGATCATTGAATTTGAGGGAACCATAAAGGTTATCCATGGAAAATATCTTTATATCCCAGAAGCTCAAGGTTTTGACATTGTTGTCCAAGGGCCGCTGAATTCCGGAGATCTCAGTACTCTGATCGATAAAGAAGTCAGGGGCGAAGGAGAATTCTCTCCTGATTTTCCTTCCATTCTTGTGGCCACCACAATTGAAGTGAAGGATGAAATCGGAGGATGGGGCAGTGTTTTTACAAAAACGGAAGATGTTGTCCTTGACGATTACTTAGATCTTCAAACAAGAGATGGTTATCAGGTTTTACAGGGCCTTGCCTATAATGATAATGAGGGCTGGGAAGAACTTGAGAGCGCAAAAATTCAAGGGCTTTTAGAGGAAGCTGACGGTGTCTATAAGATTGTTGTTTTAAACGAAAATGACCAACAAGTCGGGAACATTCTTGTCGACAGCATCTCGGATTTTGCCCAATATTATGTCAAAAAGCTGGGTTTGTTCGACCGTTTCTGGTTTTATATCACTATAAAGGACACAGTAGAATGGAGCGACAGGAGGACGTCCCGCAATCTGTTCCATGCCGATATTCTGTTTGCCGGTTTGTTCTAATTTGACGTCCTTTTTTAACCTGAATTATTCATAAAAACTGCCGACACAAACATTTATCTTTAATGATATCAACTTGATTGCATGATCTTTATCTATCTCTGTGAACCTAACTTTGTTTGTTGGCTAGTTTAAATCAAATGTCGGCCTGTCATTGCGAGAAATGAAATGACGAAGCAATCTCATTGGCCGATGCCTCGTATCTGTAGCAACCTCAACTCGTGAATAATCCAAGTTACACGGCATTTTATGTCTATTTTTCTTGAATGAGTTTGTCTAAGTCTGGATGTTCGAGATGAAAACCTGTGGCGTCCTGGTAGGCTTTGGCTACGCGCAGGGTTTTGGCTTCGGCGAAGAGGTTTCCGATAAATAAAATGGCGGTGGGCGTTCCGTTGTCTCTGAATCCATTGGGGACGACCACGGCCGGATGGCCAGTCAGATTCGTTAGGCTGGTTGTTGTTCCACTCGTTGCTATGAATACATCGATTCCCTCCATCTTCTCCGCCATTTTCTGCATGAGTTGGACTCTGGCTCTATTGGCCTGTATATATTCGACAGCGGGGACAAATCGAGCCTGTCTGAAGCTGTTTGGCCAAGCCCCTCTGTTCTGTCGAACGAGGAGGTCGTCCCTATTGCTCCTTGTCAACTCGTCAAAGGCTGCCGCGGCCTCTGTGGTGAGGATAAAACTGATTCTCCTTGTCGGAAAATCAGGGAGATCAAAAGGAATGAGTTCAATTCCTAGAGAGCGGAGGATGTTTAAGGCCTTTTTATTTTCTTCAATAGTCTTCTTGTCCCTTTCATTTCCCTCTCTAGGTTTCCTGTCGAAGGCGCTTTTTAGGTAGCCGATCTTGATCGTTTTTAAATCCAGCTGTGGATCCCAGTTAAAAGGAAAATCGACAACGGTCAAATCTTTGTTGTCCGGACCTGAAATGGCCTGAAAAACCAGCGCACAGTCTTCAACTGTCCGGCAGATCGGCCCAATTTTATCCATGCTCCAACTTAAAGCCATAGCTCCGTAGCGGCTGACCCGGCCGAATGTCGGCCGTAAACCGGTTACTCCACATCTGGAAGAGGGAGAAACGATCGATCCCTGAGTTTCGGTCCCTATGGCAAAACCGACAAGGCCTGCGGATGTGGCCGCAGCCGATCCGGCCGAAGAGCCGCTCGATCCCTGCTCGATATTCCACGGATTATTAGTCCGCCCACCAAACCACACATCTCCCATAGCAAGAGCGCCCATGGTCAATTTTGCTACTAAAACGGCGCCTGCCTCTTCAAGGCGTTTTACAACGGTGGCATCCGTGTCGATTTCCTGATCTTTGTAGGGGGCGGCTCCCCATGTTGTCTTGATTCCTTTGGTGGAGAGGAGATCTTTAGCCCCCCAGGGGATTCCATGGAGAGGGCCTCTGTACTTTCCGGCTGCGATCTCCTCATCAGCTTTTCTGGCTTGTTCCATAGCCAGGTCTTCAGTCAGAGTGATGACACATTCGAGAAGTGGACCGTATTTTTTTAACCGGTTGATGTAGAGCTTGGTCAGTTGGACGGATGAGATTTTTTGAGCTTTGATGAGATGTGCCAGTGCTGTTACAGGATAAAATGCTAAATCCTCAAAATTTCCTGGGACTGAGATGGTCTCATCTTCTGTATATTGAAAGGGCTTCTGTTCCTTGTCAACTTTAATACCAGGAACCAATGGATTAAAAAGAAGTGCCGGAGGTATCGAATTTGGAATTTCAATCTTTCGGAGATCTTCATATCTACTCGGACTTCTCTGAATACTGTTCAGCATCATCTTACGCTCATTTTTGGAAAATTCCAGCCCGACGATTTTTTCATAGGCTTTAATGTCTTTGATTGTGATATTTTTTCCGCCCTTAAAATGATAAAGAGCAAAAGCTCCTCCAAACAGAATAATTGCAGCAAGAAACATGAAAATAAAAGTCCAAATTGCAGCTGACCCTTTCGACTTAAAGTGACGTGAAGCCATGTTTTTTTCTCCTTAAATTAAAATCATCAAACAGGAAAGTGATTGTTTTTTATCAAATTTCTCATTTACTCTCAAGTCAGGACAGTCTCTTAAAAAATGAAAATATAGCACAGGTAATACAGTTTAAAGGCACGCTCGTTTTTCTCCAGCGAAGAAAAACGGCTCGATTCCGACTTCGCTCTTCCGACCTTCGGCGGAAACCGTGCCCGCTTCAGCCTTCATACGACCTTTTTCACTGTACTCCCTGAGCATAATTTTCATTTTTTAAGTATTTTAGTGCTGCCCTTTTTGATCTTCATGATGATCATATAGACAAGGCCTCCGGCTGCAACTGAACCTAGGATCCAGATGACTTTGACTTGGTTGGCCTCGAAATGACTGAAAACGTGGACGATAAATCCTAATAAGATAAGAATTGATGTCACCGCAAAGGAAATCAATAAGGGCCAGAAAAAGAGAGGAAGACAGCCCATGGTCTCATCTTCGGTTTCCCCGTCTGCAATTTCAGTATAAGGCGGAGATTCCGGCTGCCAGTACAGTTTTCCGCACGCCGGACAGGTGATATCCTCTACATCTAAAGGGCTATCGCAGTGAGGACAAATTTTATGACTTGCTGCTTTTTTCAAGACCTCCGCCTTCGCGGGCATCCGCTCTTTTAAGCAGAAGGGCAAAAATCAGACCAACGAATCCCAGGCTGGCAAACATCAGCATGCTGGCCGTATAAGTCTTTGTGATGCCATGCAAAAGCCCGTTGAGCCAAGGAAATAACGCAAGGCCGATACTTTGGATGGCTGTCATA
>JAUWVG010000336.1 GCA_030617525.1 Candidatus Aminicenantota bacterium
CAGCAGACTGAAACAAAAAACTCCTCTTGGGGCCAATTATGTGTTGACCAATGCCCACAGGAGAAGGGTTTTACTCAAAGTCAATGCCCGAGAATTTTATCATATATCTCGGCTTCGGGAGGACGCCACGGCCCAATGGGATATCAAGAATGTGGTGGGGGCGATGAGTGAATTGGCCAAAAAAGTGATGCCCCTCACCTGCCTTTTGCTTGGCGGAAAAGATTCCTATCCAGAAATCTATCAGAATCTTTTCGGCTGTCCTCCAAAATTAAAACCGCCTGAATGAAGCGTTATTTGTCTGCCCGATGGGGCATTTTAAAGATGATTTCCAGATTGATCTCGATACTGACATAGGTGAACGCCTTTGCCAGCACCTGCTCTGTCCTGAAGATATGTCCTGTTTGATAAAACAGTTCAAGATCAAGTTGTTCGGCTCCCCCATAGTTGCTTATCTCGCCGATGCGGCCATGGCTGCGCCAAAGCGTTTCTCCTGAAATTCTTAAGTTTATCCCTAGAAAGGGCAAAATTCTGTGCCTCACGCCGGTGCTGATTTTAACTGTCATCCCGTGGGTGAGGGAGCCGATGCGTGTGCGGTTCAAAAAAAGTTCGGTGTCTCCCTTTATTTTATAAAAACCGATCCCGGCGGTCGCATAGGGAAACAGTTTTCCCAAAAGTGTGCTGTTTCCTCCTACGATGAGCCCAATACTGTATGATTTGAGGCTCCATGGGGTCCAGAAAGGTTCTTCGAAATGGTTGATAGGGACATAGACGGATTGATTTTTGACGGTGTCCCACCATCCATACCATTTCAAGTCGGAGAAATAATCGGCTTTTTGCTGTGTATACTCCACCTGAATTCCAACGTCCTGCAGGAAGTAGGCTTGAAGGTTGAATCTCCAGAGATTTTTCAACCTTAATTTTTCTTTAAAATCTATAAGAGTGTCGAAGACATATTCATTTGATCTCATTGCCCCATCTGCGATCATAGAGTATCCGCCTCCAAGACCAAGAACAAAAATCGGTCTCACGGAGGCAGCGGTGGAAAAATGAGGCAGCAAAAGGATAATAAAAAGAACCAACAGCATTTTTTGTTTCATGGCTTTAGCCAGAGATTTTCTGCAGAAAACGTTTTAGAATCTTCCAGTAGAATCCTTAAAATCCTGCCAATTCTTTTGGAGATGATTCTTATTCTTTTGATTGTTTCTCCGCGATCAGTTTAAAAAATTTCCTTTTTCCAACCTTAAGGGTGATTTCTTCATTTGAACCGATATCGAGAATTTGTCCGATATCTTCCACACGTTGTCCATCAAGATAAAGGCCCCCCTGACGAATCAAACGTTTCACCTCACCTCTGGATGGCAGGATGTTCTGCTCGATGATCAAATCAATGAGAGGTACTGCTGAGCTTTTGAGTTCAATCTCCTGCATGTCTTTGGGTTGTTCTTTTTGTTTGAAAATCCTGTCGAATTCCAAAGCGGCTTTTTTTCCATCGTCCTCACTCCAAAAGTCAGAGACGATCAGTTTAGCGAGCTGAACTTTGAGATCTTTTGGATTGATTGTATTTTTTTGGATGTCCTGCTTCCACTGGCTCACTTGTGACGACGATACATCTGTTAGAAGTTCGAAATAGCGAAACATGAGGGGATCTGAAATAGACATGATTTTCCCAAATATCTCATTGGGGGATTCTGTAATTCCGATATAATTGTTGAGCGATTTGCTCATTTTCTCGACACCGTCAAGCCCTTCAAGGAGAGGCATAGTCATGACGATTTGGGGATCCTGATTATATTCTCGCTGTATGTCCCTCCCACGAGAAGATTAAACTTCTGATCGGTTCCCCCCAGCTCGACATCGCCCTCGAGTGCGACGGAATCATAGGCCTGCATAAGGGGGTAAAGGAGTTCATGGGATGAAATGGGCTGGCCGTTTTTGATTCGTTTGGAAAAATCATCTCTTTCAAGAATCCTGGCAACAGTGTATTTGGCCATAAGGTTGATGATATCGAAGCTTGTCAGCTTGCCGAGCCATCTGGAGTTAAAATCGATGATTGTTTTTTTTGGGTCAAGAATTTTGAATATTTGTGTTTTATAGGTTTCTGCGTTTTTCTTGATTTGCTCTCGGGTCATCGGAGGCCGAGTCACAGACCGTCCGGAAGGATCTCCTATGAGGCCGGTAAAATCTCCTATAAGAAATATGACATCATGCCCCATGTCCTGAAAATGCTTCATCTTTCGGATAAGCACTGTGTGCCCGACATGAATATCGGGGGCGGTTGGATCAAATCCGGTTTTAACCTTCAGTGGTTTTTTTTCTTTAATCGCGCGGGAAAGCTTGGCTTTAAGTTCATCTTCCTGGATGATATCCACACAACCTTTTGTTAAATATTCCAACTGTTCTTCGACTGATTTCATTGTTTTTCCTTCCCTAGTTACACGAAAAAAACACGTCGTCCTTTAATCAGGAGTTTTCCTTCGAAATATAATTTTATGGATTCCGGATAAATCTTGTGTTCTTCTTTGAGAATCCTTTCGCTCAGGGTGTCTTCTGTGTCGTCCTGGAGAACAGGAACAACAGCCTGGAGTATAATCGGGCCCATGTCCACATCAGGGGTGACAAAATGGACTGTGGCGCCAGAAAACTGGACTCCCCAGTCAATAGCGCTTTGCTGGACGTGAAGTCCCGGAAAAGATGGAAGTAATGCTGGATGGATATTGATGATTTTGTTTAAAAATTCTGTGCAGAGCAAAGGGCTCAGGATTTTCATATATCCCGCAAGGCAGATGAGGTCGATATCTCTTTTTTTTAGTTCTTTAATGATTGCCCTTTCGTAATCTTCTCTTGAATCAAAATTTTTTGGATTGAGATGAAGAGTTTCCAGATTTCTTTCCTTTGCGACCTGAAGTCCTTTGGCCTCTTTTTTGTTGCTGAAGACCAGGGCGATTTCGGCATTGATTGTTCCGGCCAGGATGGCATCATGGATGGCGAGAAAATTTGAACCTCTCCCGGAAAGAAAAATGACAATTTTTCCCTTTTTATTTGGACTTTGATAGGTATTTTCTGACATGATGTCCTCTCAAAATTTAAAAACTAATCCTATTCTTAACATTAAACCGCTGAGATCAACGGTCGCTTTTTTGACAGACCTGTAGTTTTCCCCCGAAGGTTGAGCTGCCATAATTTGATTTTTAGCCTGCCAAATCTCAAACTCCGGTATGTGTTCTTCAAAAGAGTACAATGTTCCTGTTTCCTCCAGGTTATTTTCCCCTTGAAAATCACTGATGCGGCACAGTCTTCCCGATCCCTCTAAGAACACGCGAATCCCGGGTTCAAATTCGTATTCAAATCCGCATCCGGCAAGGACAATGGATCCCCGTCCAGATGTCCGCTGGAAAGCCTGATAAGTGAAATTGTCCTTTGAAGTCAGGCGTTGTCCCTCTCTTTCTATATATTTTCCCCAAACGGGCCCGGCGCCTCCCATTACATAGAGTCTTGAGCTGCTGCTGAGAGGAAAGAAATAATACCCTGAAATTAAAATAGGCAGAGCGCTGATCTTAATGGGTTTGACATCAAGAAATGTTCCCACGACTCTTTCAATTGTCAGTGCGGTTTTCTCCTCCATGAGTTCACTGTAGATGTATCCGGCTCCTATTCCAATGGTGATTCTTGATGTGACAGCTACTATTATTTCGCCGGCAAAATCGAAGCCAGATTGAAGTTTGGAGACATTGCCGCCGATATAGGTCCAGTCAGTGTGTGCGTCTGTATCTTTTTGTTTCCATACAGCCCAGTGTTCCAGAAGGCGGTTTATGCTCTTTAGTTGGAAAAAACTTTGCCCTCCGGAAAATTTGAGGCTGACGTCAACGGCACGGGCACGAGGCACGAAGAGGATTGCGGCAAAAAGCAGTGAGATCAAGACTGTGATTCGTTTCATCAGAGACGCAGTCAGTTTAATCTTTCAACCAGAAATTATCAAGAGGAGGAGTGACTGGTTAGTATCCCCATTTC
>JAUWVG010000304.1 GCA_030617525.1 Candidatus Aminicenantota bacterium
ATGCTTTCCGAGGAAATTGAGATTCCCCTCATTATTGGAGGGAAAGAGGTGAAGACGGGCCAAATGGCGGATTGTCGTATTCCCCATGACCACGGCCATCTTCTGGCTCGTTACCATAAAGCCGGGCCCGATGAGATCGAACAAGCTGTAGAGGCAGCAAAAACGGCTTGGAAAGATTGGTCTGAAATGGATTGGGTTTCACGGTCATCCATTTTTCTCCGCGCCGCCGAACTTCTGGCCACTAAATACCGTGATATCGTCAATGCGGCGACTATGCTGGGACAATCCAAGACCGTCCACCAAGCAGAGATTGATTCGGCCTGCGAACTTATCGACTTTTACCGTTTTAATCCCTATTATATGAGTCAAATCTATGCACAGCAGCCCGACTCTTCTCCGGAAATCTGGAATTATATGGAATACAGGCCTCTTGAAGGTTTTGTTTTTGCTGTCACTCCCTTTAATTTTACTTCCATTGCCGGAAACCTCCCAACATCACCGGCCCTGATGGGAAATGTGGCCTTGTGGAAACCGGCGTCATCCGCTGTTTATTCGGCATACTTTCTGGCTTTGCTGTTCAAAGAAGCCGGGCTGCCGGACGGAGTGATCAATTTTATTCCCGGTCCAGGCCGTTATGTCGGTACTCCAGTACTGGAACAGCCAGACTTGGCTGGAGTCCATTTTACGGGAAGTACAGAGGTTTTTCAGGGCATGTGGAAGACCATCGGTTCCAATATCATGAAGTACAAAAGCTACCCGAGAATTGTGGGGGAAACCGGAGGAAAAGATTTTATCTTTGTTCACGCGTCAGCCGATATTGATGCTGTTGTCACAGCTATTATCAGAGGAGCCTTCGAATATCAAGGACAAAAGTGCTCCGCTGCCAGCCGGGCCTATATTCCGTCCAACTTGTGGGAATCCGTCAAAGACAATTTGATCGATTTAGCCAAGACAATAAAAATGGGCGATATTATGGATTTTTCTAATTTTATGGGTGCGGTGATCGACAAAGCCGCCTTCGATACTATCGTGGAATACATCGAATTTGCCAAACAGTCAAACGATGCCGAGATTATCTACGGCGGTCAATATGATGATTCCAAGGGCTATTATATTGAGCCAACCATAGTTGTCACCACAAATCCACACCATAAGCTTATTGAAGAGGAAATCTTCGGTCCTGTGATGACAATATTTGTCTATGATGAGAACAAATTTCAGGAAACACTAAAGATTTGTGATACGACCTCTCCCTATGCATTGACGGGAGCGATTTTTGCCAATGACCGACAGGCAGTAAACCAGGGATTCAAAGTTCTTCGTCATTCAGCAGGAAATTTTTATATCAACGACAAACCCACGGGAGCCGTTGTCAGCCAACAGCCGTTTGGTGGAGCCAGAGGTTCGGGAACAAACGATAAGGCAGGCTCATATATGAACCTTCTCCGTTGGACAAGCGCACGAACAATTAAGGAAGCGTTGAATCCCCCTAAGGATTATAGATACCCCTTCCTTCAAGAAGAATAGAGAATTTAAATAAAGAGAAATAAATGAAAGAATTACTCGAAAAACTCCAAATTAAAGACGTTAACATCGGATCCTGTTCCGGTCCAAATGACTGGTATGAAGATCCTCAGAGTGAAGAAATTGTCTCCTATGATCCGGCCACAGGGAATCCAATCGCCACTGTTCTTCAGGCCACAGAAAAAACATACGAGGATGTAATGACTCAGGCGGTCAATGCCTTCCAATCCTGGCGCATGGTCCCGGCTCCAAAGAGGGGTTTGGTTGTCAGAGATTTGGGGGAAGCGCTGAGGGAATACTGCGAACCTCTGGGCGAGCTGGTCGCTCTTGAAATGGGAAAGATCAGAGCAGAAGGTATCGGTGAGGTCCAGGAGATGATCGACATCTGTGATTTTTCTGTAGGTCTCTCCCGGCAATTTTACGGCCTGACCATGCATTCCGAGCGTCCTGCACACCGTATGTATGAACAGTGGCATCCGATGGGTGCAATTGGTGTCATCTCAGCTTTTAATTTTCCTGTTGCGGTTTGGGCTTGGAATTCAGCCATAGCTGCCGCTTGTGGTGATACTGTCGTCTGGAAGCCTTCTTCAGAAGCTCCGCTAACCGCTGTTGCGGTTCAGCATATTGCCAACAGAGTTATGGCTGAACATGGACTTCGCGGGATATTTAACATCACTATAGGGCGAGGTGCAGTTGTAGGGGAAAGGATGATCAATGATGCGAGACTTCCCCTGGTTTCTTTTACCGGCTCCACAAAAATGGGAAGGAGAGTGTCCGAAGCCGTTGCCAGGCGATTTGGCCAGACCATTCTTGAATTGGGCGGAAATAATGCCATCATTGTGGATAAGGATGCCAATCTGGATTTGGCCATGCGTGCCATCCTTTTTGGTGCGGTCGGTACGGCCGGGCAGCGCTGTACAAGCACGAGGCGGGTGATCATTCACACATCGGTTGTTTCCGAATTGACCGAAAAAATTTGCCGTGCGTACAGCCAAGTTCAGATTGGAAATCCCCTCAAGGAAGGGATCCTTATGGGCCCGCTCGTCACCAAAGGGGCAGTTGAGGAGATGATGGCTGCTCTTGAGAAAGCCAAAGAGCAGGGCGGTGAAGTTCTCTATGGAGGAAACCGGTTGCCTGAACTCGGGGAGCAGTTTGTCGAACCTACGATTGTGAAGATGCCTGCGCAGACCGAAATTGTCCACCATGAGACGTTTGCTCCTATCCTTTACTTCTTGGAATACACGGATATCGACGAGGCCATTGAAATCCACAATGCCGTACCTCAGGGACTGTCCAGCGCAATATTCACTACTAATCTCCTCACAGCGGAAACATTCCTCTCTCACATAGGGTCGGACTGCGGGATTGCCAACGTGAACATCGGCACATCAGGAGCTGAGATCGGCGGTGCGTTTGGAGGAGAAAAAGAAACAGGCGGGGGGAGAGAATCGGGATCGGATGCGTGGAAGGGATACATGCGGCGTCAGACAAACACCATCAATTGGTCTAAAGAGCTCCCTCTTGCTCAGGGTATAAAATTCGGAGACTAGATATCATATCGGCAGGAGCTGGTCTTCATCTGACGTATTTCCATTTCCGTGATTCCGTATCACTTCACGGAGAACTCGTTCTTGAAATCATGGAAATGGAAATGCTCATTTGACTTATCCCTGGTTATCCGTTATTTTTTAGACTGACTTGTGATGAAAGAAAAAATCCCATTTAAGCACATTGCCATTGAGGGAGTGCTCAGGTCTGGTAAAACCAAACTGGCCAAGATATTTGCTGAAAAATTAGGTGGGCAGGCTATTTTTGACAGGGGAGATAATCCTTATATCAAAGATTTTTATGAGGAGAAAGAAGGAGGGGCGTTCCAAGCTCAATTGGTTTATTTGGTGAATAGATACCACCAGCAGGCGGGATTGCTACAGCAGGACTTGTTTGCTGAAAAAGTCATATGCGATTACCTGTTTGAGAAAGATAAGATCTATGCATATCAAACGCTCACTGATGATGAACTTATTGTTTATGAGAAGATTTACGGAATTTTTGGTGAAAGGATAGCAAAGCCCGACCTGGTTGTGTATCTGCAAATATCTTTGTCCAACTTGAAAAAAAAGATTGCCAAGTATGGATCTTCCATGGAACAAAACATTTCTGAGAAATATTTGGAAGATATCATTGGTGCTTTTGACTATTTTTTCTTCAACTATCATTCTGCTTCATTATTTGTAGTCAAGGCCGATGATATTGACTTCAACAGGGATGAAGAGATCACGGATCTCTTAGATAAAATCGAGAACATGAAAACGAGCCCAATGTATTACGTGCCTCTGGGGCACGTGCAGCCTCATTTAAAAAGGGAGAAATGAAAGACGGCAGTTTTTATGAATAATTCAGGATAACTAGACTTTACCTCAATCTCGATATACAGGCGAGATGGGGAGAAAGGAATTATCATGTCAGAAAAAACTATCCAAAAAGTCACCATTCCTATTCTCCACAAGAAGAAAAAGGATGGAGAAAAAATTTCCGCGCTTACGGCCTATGACTACCCCATAGCAAAAATTGTCGACCAGTCCGGTGTCGATCTCATCCTGGTCGGAGATTCTCTAGGAATGGTTGTCCTCGGCTATGAAAACACGATTCCCGTCAC
>JAUWVG010000195.1 GCA_030617525.1 Candidatus Aminicenantota bacterium
GAAGATGATAGAGAAATTCGTATGGAGGACGAGCGGGCATGGTTCATCTTCAGAAGGAAGATGAGAGCGAGGAACGGAATCGAGCGAGTTTTCCTCGCTGGGGAAAACTACGCGTGATTTCTTATCACTTTACAGAACTCGTCCTTGAAATCACGGAGATGGGGATGTGTCCGACTCTAAGATTAATTAGGAACAAACGTATGATTTCAGATAATATTGACGGCTATCGGGCTTCTTTAATTCTGGCTGCTTTCCCTTTAAGTTTTCTCAAGTAGTACATTTTTGCACGTCTGGTTTTGCCCTTGCGCACAACTTCGATATCTTGAACCATCTTTGAATGCAGGGGAAAGATTCTCTCCACACCAACACCAAATGAATTTTTTCGGACTGTAAAATTGGCCCCCATTCCAGAGCCTCTTTTTGCAATTACATCCCCGCGAAAAATCTGGATTCTTTCCTTTTCTCCCTCTCGAATGACGACATGAACTTTAATCGTGTCTCCCACATTGAAGGGTTTCAGGTTATCTTTTAAATGTTTCTCTTCTACCAAATTAATTTTATCCATTTTTTTTCCTCGCTATCATTTTGTCTTTTGGTCCAAAAGATCAGGACGCTTCAACCTGGTCTTTTCTAAAGACTTTTTTTTTCTCCAATCTTCGATCTTCTTATGATCTCCGGAAAAAAGGACATCCGGAACTTTTTTTCCTCGAAAATCCCGCGGTCTCGTGTATTGAGGGAAAGCCAAAACACTCTCAATAAACGAATCCGACCGAACCGACTCCGTCTTTCCCACTACTTCGGGAATGAATCTCGACACCGCATCTATAAGAACAACGGCCGCCGGCTCTCCTCCAGTGAGGACGTAATCACCGATGGAGATTTCATCCGTCACCAGATATTCAACAACCCGTTCATCAACTCCCTCATAGCGACCGCAAATGAAAACAATTTGTCTATGGGACGCCAATTCTTCTGCAAAAGAGGAGTTAAATGTCCTCCCCTGAGGGGAAAGCAGATAAACCGGAGTCGCCTCATTCTCACGTATGTTCTCGACTGCGGAGAATATCGGCTCGGGCTTCAACACCATCCCGGGTTTGCCTCCGAACGGTCTATCGTCAACCTGTTTATGTTTATCAGAGGCAAAATCTCTAAGATTGTGAACTTTCACCTCAATCAAGTTTCTGTCCAGGGCTTTTTTCAGCACCCCAACAGAAAAAACGTTCCCGAACATCTCGGGAAAGATGGTGATTATATCAAATCTCATCTAAATCTAAAAGACCCTCTGGGGGATCTATGATTATGGTCCTCTTGTCCAGGTCAATCTCAAGACAGATTGTCTGAGTCAGAGGAATTAATAATTCTCGCCCCTCTCGTACTTGGACGACCAATAAATCATTTTCAGACACTGGCATCACATCATGGACATAGCCAATTTGCTCGCCACTCTTCGTAAAAACTGTACAGCCTTCTATCTGGTGAAAGTAAAACTCACCTTTTTTTAACGGGGTAAACTCCTCAACGGGATAAAGGATATCTTCCCCAACAAACTCTTGGGCTTGTGTGATTGAATCAACTCCCTTGAGTTTTATGATTGTAAAGGTTTTTTGGAGGCGAAAAGCTTCAACCTGAAATTCTTCTAAAAGTCCTTTTTTATTGAAAAATATCCTTGAAAAAAAAAGATTTTCTGAAGGATCGGTGAAAAGCTTGACTTTTAGCTCTCCTCTCCTCCCCTGTGTTTTTAAAACTTTTCCTATACTTTGTAAATTATCCTTTTTCAATAATCTCAAGATTAAACCTTCTTTTGAGCTTCATGCCCGCAGCTCCAAGGATAACTCTGATTGCGCGAGCAGTTCTTCCCTGTTTTCCGATCACTTTACCAAGATCATCATCAGCAACCTTGAGTTCCAAAATTGAAGTTTGCTCTCCTTCCAATTGGGTAACTTGCACTTTGTCCGGATTGTCCACTAATGCTTTTGCAATCATTTCAACGAGTTCTTTCACTGTAACCTCCTTATGTTTTGTTAATTGGTAAGTTTTCTGCTTTGGAAGCTTTATTCAGAAGGGATTGGACGGTCTTAGAAGCCTGAGCTCCTCTGTCGATCCAATATTTCGCTTTTTCCAGATCAACTTTAATGTCCGGGGGTTCTTTTAAGGGGTTATAATATCCGATGATATCTTTTGCCTTGCTCTCTCTGGGTTTTCTAGAGTCAATGGCCACTATACGATAGAAGGGCCTTTTTTTTGCTCCCAGTCTCATAAGTCTTAACGCTATCATTATCTGCTCTCTTATAGATATTTTAGGACGAACTGTGATAATAACCAACTTACTCTCATAAGTCAACTGAATTCAACACGATGGGATCATGCGCCGGGAAAGGAAGACAGAAGTTTTTGGAAGCTGGATTTCTTCATCATTTTCTTCATTTCAAAAAACTGTTTCAAAAGTTGATTGACTTCTGAGACAGGTCGTCCACTCCCTCTTGCGATTCTCGATCTTCGGCTTCCGTGAATGATCTTTGGGTTTAATCTCTCTTTCTGTGTCATGGAATTGATGATGGCTTCAAAATAGATCATTTTTTTATCATCGATGTTCATTTTCGCTATATTTTTAAAGGAGCCGACTGTGGGCAGCATGCCCAAAAACTGGGACATAGAGCCCATTTTCCGAAGCTGCATAAGCTGCTTTTTAAAATCCTCTAGAGTAAAATCTTCTCTAGTCATTTTTTTTGCAAGTTCTTCGGCTTCTTTTAAATCCGTGTCCTGTTCCGCCTTCTCTATCAATCCCAAGATATCTCCCAGGCCAAGGATACGGGAAGCCATCCGATCGGGGTGGAATATTTCAAGTTTATCTAACTTTTCCCCTGTGCCCACAAATTTTATGGGCTTGCCGGTGACCGAGACAATCGATAGAGCCGCTCCTCCTCTGGCATCACCGTCCAGTTTGGTCAATATTATGGATTCCAAGCCAATTTTCTCATCAAACAACCGGGCACTTTTGACAGCATCTTGCCCAGTCATAGAATCTCCGACGTAAATGACTTCAGTCGGTTTTAGGACCTCCTTTGCTAACTTGAGCTCCTCCATGAGCTCCTCATCAACATGGAGTCTTCCAGCCGTATCCACAATAAGAGGATCAAAACCATGACTTTTTGCATGCTCGACCACATCTCTCAGGGTCTTTTTTGGAGATGCCATCTGTTTTTTCGACAGTTCATAGAAAGGAAGACCGAGTGTTCCAGAAATCATTTTCAGTTGATCCTGGGCAGCCGGCCGCTTCAGATCAAACGAGACAAGAAGAGGCTTTTTTTTGAGTGATTGAGCCCAGTTTGCCAGTTTTCCGCATGTTGTCGTTTTTCCACTGCCCTGGAGTCCCACCAGCATAAAAATTGTCGGTGGCTGGCTCGAAAATTCAAGTTTTTTAGCGTCTCCTCCCAGAATTTCAGTGAGGTCATCTCTGACAATTTTTATCACTTGCTGGGCAGGAGACAAGCTTTGTAAAACTTTTTTATCCAAAGCCTTCTTTTTAATTTTGGCTTCAAACTCCTTGACGACACGATAATTGACATCGGCTTCCAGAAAAGCCAAACGCAGCATGCGCAGGGCTTCTGTCATATTTTTTTCTGTGATTTTCACTTCACCGCGGAGGTACTTCGTGATGTTCTGTATCCGGTCGGATAGTTGTTCAAACATTTTTTTGTCCTTCATAAGTATTATATCAGTTTCCTGGTCAAGGAGGAAAGTGCCGGAACTTTGGAATCGGACGGATTTCTTCATCATGCCTGGCTAGTTCCCAGAACTCTAAATAAAATCACGGAAATGAGGGTGCCGACATCTAGGAGGAAACTTGACATTTTAAGGAGCAGTGTTTAAGGTAAAGCTACTTTTTTAAAAAAACAGAAAGACTCTTACCCCTAAAAATATGATGAAAGATAAAATAGATTATAAGGAAATCAAGAAACTCATCGACTTCATGGAGGAAAAAAACCTGTCTCAGTTTGAGCTGGAAGTTGAAGGATTCAAGATAAAATTTTGTAAGAATCAACAGCCAGTTCTTCCAACAGGGTCCGTACAACAAATTATTTCTTCTCCGGAAAACGATGGATCAAGCGCTCAAACTTCAGATCAACCGGAAGAGAAGGACAACAGGCACTTCATCTTTTCCCCGATGGTTGGGACTTTCTATCTTTCTCCCGATCCATCTTCACCACCCTTTGCCGATATTGGAGAGAGTGTGAAAAAAAATCAAACGCTATGCATCATCGAAGCCATGAAACTTATGAATGAAATAGAAGCTGATGTTGATGGAACAATCGACGAGATCTTCGTAGAGAATGGAAAGCCCATTGAATACGGGCAAAGATTGTTTGCCATCAAAGTCCAATAATTTTTCCATGTTTTCCAAAATATTAATCGCCAACCGCGGAGAAATCGCTCTGCGAATCATACGATCAGCCAAAGAACTCGGCATCAAAACCGTTGCGGTTTTCTCCGAACCTGACCGAGAATCCCTTCATTCCATTGTTGCAGATGAGAAAGTTTGTATTGGACCGAGGAAAGCATCAGAGAGTTATCTCAGCATACCTCGTATCATGAGTGCAGTTGAAATCACTCGGGCGGATGCCATCCATCCCGGATACGGTTTTTTGGCTGAGAATCCCAGGTTTCCAGAGATATGTGAGAATTCCGGAGTCACATTTATCGGCCCTCCCTCTTCAGTTATTAAGCTTATGGGTGATAAAAACCGGGCACGACAGGAGATGAAAAAGGCTAAACTTCCCATTATTCCGGGGAGTGAGACGATAATCGAAGATCTCCTTGAAGCAAAAAAAGTCATCCGAAAAATCGGCTATCCTGTCATTCTGAAGGCCGTGGCTGGTGGAGGCGGAAAAGGGATGAGGATTGCTCATTCAGCAGCAGATCTCGAAAAACAATTCCCGATTGCTCAAAACGAAGCCAGAGCGGCATTTGGAAATCCCTCTCTTTACATGGAGAGATACATCCAAATTTCCAGGCATATCGAAATTCAAGTGATCGGAGACCAAAAAGGAAATATTACCGCTTTTGCAGAACGGGAATGTTCCATCCAGAGAAAACATCAAAAACTGATCGAGGAAACTCCCTCTCCATTTATCGATGAAAAGACTCGAAGGAAAATGATAAAAGCAGCACAGGATGCCGCAAAGGCAATCGGCTACCAAAGCCTTGGCACATTTGAATTTCTCGTCGATGAACGAAAAAAATTCTATTTTATGGAAGCCAATGCGAGAGTCCAGGTCGAACATCCCATAACGGAAATGGTTTACGGTATCGATTTGATAAAGGAACAAATCAAGATAGCTGCAGGAGAAAAACTGATCTTGCCGCCAGAGATGAAGCCAAGAGGACACAGCATGGAATGTCGGATCAACGCAGAAGAAGCGGAAACTTTTATCCCCTCTCCGGGAAAAATTGACTTTCTTGTCCTCCCCGGAGGTCAAGGTGTCCGTGTAGATTCAGCGGCCTACAGAGGTTGGGTGATTCCTCCTGACTATGATTCTCTAGTGGCAAAAATCATTGTCCATGCCTCAAAACGAGAGGAGACAAT
>JAUWVG010000474.1 GCA_030617525.1 Candidatus Aminicenantota bacterium
TCAGTTGATGCAGATACGGTCAGCGGCAGTGTTGTGCTGACCAATATCACCGATGCGGATGAAATCGAAGCCAGTACCATAAGCGGAAAGGTCAAATACGAAGGCGATCTGTCTTCTAGTGGATACTACCACCTCCAAACGCACAGCGGCCGTGTAGAGTTTATCGTTCCATCCAATGCAGCCTTTGATTTGGATGCGAGAACCTTCAGTGGAAGCATCAACAGCGATTTTGATATTACCGTGCGCGGAAAGATAGACAAAAAATCTCTCAAGGGAAGTGTTAATGGTGGAGGCGCGGAAGTCGAACTCAAGGCCTTCAGCGGAAACATCTACTTAAAGAAAAAATAACACACGCTTATTCTGAAAAGGCATCTCCTCTTCTTGAGGAGATGCCTTTTTTTTTGAATAAATTGTTGAAAAATCTGGTATTATAAATAGAAATTAGCGGATGTGTTCATAAATGTTTCAAAATATTCTTCTTAAAAGAGAGGTGACACGATGCCCATAAAGATTTGGTATATCTGGATGATTATTGCCGCACTTTTTGTGGTGGGTGAAATCTTTACGGCCGGATTTTTCCTTTTATGGTTTGGGATTGGTGCGGCCGTTGCCGGTGTCCTGGCCCTTTTTGGCCTGGGGCATGTCTGGCAGTTGGGGTCTTTTGTCTTTGTGTCGGGAGTCCTCTTTGTCGTTTCCCGGAGGTTTGCAGAAAAGTTTTCTAAAAAGCAGCCTCCAGGGATAGGTGCCGACCGGGTTATAGGTAAGGAAGGAATGGTGCTTGAAGAGATCCATAACACCAAGAACACAGGTCGAGTCCGGCTGAAAAAGGAAGAATGGCGTGCGGACAGTGACTCGGGCGAAGTCATTCCTGTTGGGAATCAGGTGGAAGTTATCCGGTTGGATGGAACCCACTTGGTCGTAAAAAAAATAAAAGAGGAGGAATAAAATGGAAATATTACTTGTCACATTAGCGGTTGTCATATTTATTGTTGCTGCGACCGGATTAAAGATAATCCGGCCATGGGAAAAAGGACTCATTGAGCGTCTGGGAAAGTACCAGCGAACGGCCGGCAGTGGTCTCACACTCATCATTCCTTTTTTAGAAAGACTCCTTAAGGTCGATATGCGGGAACAGGTGCACGATATCCCTCCGCAGGGCGTGATCACCAAGGACAACGTCGTCGTCGATGTGGATGCCGTTGTTTATTATGAGGTCACAGATCCGGTAAAAGTGACCTACAACGTGGCGAATTTTTATCTGGCGGTCACCAAACTAGCTCAAACCAATCTGAGAAATCTGGTGGGAGATTTGGCTCTGGATGAGTCGCTCACGTCAAGAGATGTGATCAACACACAGCTTCGCCAGATCCTCGATGATGCCACGGATAAATGGGGTGTTAAAGTTACTCGAGTGGAACTCCAGAGGATCGAGCCTCCCGCGGATGTTACAGAGGCTATGCACCGTCAGATGAAGGCCGAGCGTGAAAGACGTGCCATGATCCTGGAAGCGGAGGGATTAAAAAAATCAGCCATTCTTAAGGCCGAGGGCCAGGCCGAAGCGATTAAAAAGGTGGCCGATGCCGACAAATATGAAAAATTAACCGTTGCCAAGGGTGAGGCCGAAGCCATAGAGACTGTTTACGGCGCCATTCACAACGGGAGACCAACAAATGATCTCATTGCCATCAAGTACCTTGAAGCCCTGCAGAAAATAGCCGATGGGAAATCCACAAAAATCTTCCTTCCAATTGAAACATCAGGAGTGCTGGGCAGTATTGGCGGAATCGGGGAACTTTTTAAGGAGAAAATCACTCCGGAAACTGAAGATAAATAAGAGAAAAATCTTAAGCAAAAGGAATATCACAGCAAGCATGAAAAATAGAACTGGAATGGTAAAGAGTAAAATGGGCCGGAGGAGTTTTATCGGAGGTTCACTGACAGCTTTTGCTGCTGCGGGATTGACGGGGAAGGACAAGCTGCTCAAAGTCAGCAGGCAGGAAGAGCCTCCCCAAAAAAGGATTAAAGAATACCGGACTCTTGGACGTACGGGATTTAAATGTTCTGATATCAGTTTTGGCAGCAGCGGTGTGACGGATTCGGCGTTTATGAAGGCGGTTCTCGATGCTGGAGTTAACTACATCGATACGGCTGAGAGCTATGTCAGAGGCCAGGTTGAGCGGACGATCGGCCAGGCAATGAAAGGCCGGGACCGGAAATCTGTTTTCATTTCTACAAAGTTCTCATTAGGACGAGATCGATCGAAACGGGCTTTGAAAGATAAGGCCCTAAAATGCCTGGAAAGGCTGCAGATGGATTACATCGACTGCCTGATGATCCATATGCCCTCTACCGTTGAGGCTTTAAAAACCGAGGGATTTCACGCCGCGGTTAAGGAGCTGAAGGCTGAGGGCAAGGTGCGGTTCTGTGGGCTCTCTAACCATGGACCACAGTGGGGGGATGTGCCCGAAACCATGGAAAAAGTTCATGGAGCTGCGGCCGAGGATGGCCGTTTTGATGTGGCTCTTCTTGTCTACAACTTTGTGCAAAAGGAAACGAGCGAGAGGATTCTTAAGACTTACAAGGCAAAAAATGTGGGAACGACGATCATGAAGTCGAATCCCGTGTTGAATTATGATGAACGAAAAGTTGAGGCCGACCAGTTGGTGGAATCAGGCCAAGAACTGCCTCAGAGAACGAAGGACTTACTGGCCAGGCTCGAAGCCAGATCCGATTTAATGGAAGGATTTAAAACAAAATATAACCTCTCAACTTTCGATGAGATTCGCAGCGCGGCTATCCGGTTTGTTATCAGCAATCCCGATGTC
>JAUWVG010000342.1 GCA_030617525.1 Candidatus Aminicenantota bacterium
GCCCATGAACTGCACGATGACATTGGTCAGGCGCTGACGGCTATAAAAATGGATATTTACATGCTGAAGAAAAAATTACCTAAAGATCAGAAGGACATCTCCGATCAATTTAAAAAAACCAACGATCTTCTAGACAAGACAATCCAAACCACGAGAAAGCTTTACTCGGGATTGAGGCCAACCCTATTAGAACACTTCAGTATTAAGGAAGTACTAGAAGATCAATTAAATGCTTTTAAGGAATCAAACCATTTCTCCGGAAATATTGATATTGATCTTGGAGGGATTGAATTAAAAGAAGAACAATCTATCGCTATTTTCCGGATCGTTCAGGAGGCTCTCAACAACATCAAATGGCATTCCCAGGCAAAGACCGTGAAAATCCTATTTAAAAATAAAAAAAAACAACTGGAGTTGATGATTAAAGACAATGGCATAGGCATTAAAGAGGACGATCTGGCTAAATCCAATGCCTTCGGTACTTTGGGGATGAAAGAGCGGGCAGAATTTTTGGGAGGAGAAATAGAATTTAAGGGCATCCCGGAAAAAGGGACAACTGTTACGGTCACAATCCCCCTCAATCCAGAAAATTAATAAGCGAGAAATTCGAACGATTGACAAATATTTTTATGTCGGATAACATTTTTCCACAAATTGAGATTAAAATTCCATTCTTAAAAGAGGCAAAAACAATGAAATCTACTATTAAATTCGTTTCTTTTCTTTTTATTGTATTCATGTTCTTCCCATCTTTCACGGGAATGATTCGAGGATTTCAGGGGGAGATAAAGCTCCCCTGGGAATTTGGCGGCTTTACATCTCAGAACCAGCTCCATCTGAAGTATTTCTATGTTTTTAAGGATGCTTTGGACCGCGCAGGCAGTGGAGAGACAACCTATGACGAAGCCATTAAAGATAACACAGGCATCGTCGAGGTGTGGTTCAACAGCGAAGGCAGCTTTTTCCGCCTGGACCGGTATGTCGAAAAACCAAAGGTCTCCTGCGACAGCTATGAAGATCCCAAACCGGAGACTCTTTCACAAAACGGCAAGACGTACACCCTCATCCAGAGAATCATACAAAAAGGACTCCAGAAAACCGAATATAAACTCACATCAAACTCGAACAAGGCCTGCCGGCTTGAAAAGAATACATCTAAAGTCAATATTGCGCAAAACCATGACCAGGCACTGGGTTCTATGACCCATGGAGAAACAGTTCAGCCCGATTTCTGGTTCTATTATTCCAACGGCGACATGTCCAAACAAATGGAAGCATCGAGTTATGAAATGATGAAACTCATGAAACGCGACAAATATGACAAAGTCATGGCCGGATGGAAAGATAAACAGAAGATTGCCGGCCGCGACACCGTGAAAAATTATAATTCCGCTCCCGTATTTGGCGGAGGCGAGGGATATGAACTCCTCGACGTTGAGCTTGGGATAGGTCTTGAGGGATATCTCGAAGGATACAAAGATTTCGGTTCCGGCGGGAGATTTCAGTTTGGAGGGGCCAAACTGGTCTACTCGGCACTCATTGTCGAGACGGCCTTCCCAGACGATGTGTTTGATATAAACTAATTTTTCTTATTCATACCTCAAGGAATCCACCGGATTTCTGAGTGCGGCCTTGACCGTCTGGAAACTCACAATTATCAAGGCGATCAGGAGAGCCAGCCCTGCAGCCAGAACAAACATCCACCAGGACAGATCTATCCGATAAGCAAAATTCTGCAGCCACTTGTTCATCACAAACATTGCTGTTGGCCAGGCAAGGAGGTTGGCTATCAAAACCCATTTTAGAAAACTTTTATTAAGCGTCGCCGCAATTCCCGTCACAGTAGCCCCCAGAATTTTTCTGATCCCGATTTCCTTGCTTTTCTGATCGGCAATAAATGAAGACAGGCCCAACAGACCCAGGCAGGCTAAAAAAATCGCCAGAAAGGAAAACACCGTAAACAATTTTCTGGTTTGTCTCTCATTGATATAAAGATTGTCATAATCCTGATCCAGGAATGAATATTCAAAGGGCATATTGGGCACAAATCTGTTCCAGGTTTTCTCGACAAATTTTCGGGTTTCGGCAATATTTTCTGTGTTGAGACGGATAGAGATGTAGTTCTCATTATTCGTGTAGTAGCCTCCGGAAAGGAACAGGGCCTGGGGCCTGATGGTTTGGTGCAGGGATTCATAATGATAGTCTTTAATAACCCCAATAATTATAAAATTTCCCCTGTTTGAAGACCAGTTGTTGATTTTTTTCCCAATCGGATCGTCCCATCCCAATAATTCAGCCGCCTTTTCGTTGATGACAGCCGCATGCGAATCCGTTCCAAAATCCCTTGAGAAAAATCGGCCCGAAGCCATTTCCAGTTTTAATGTGTCCAGAAAATCATAGTCAGAGACACAGAGGTTGAGTGTAAAGTTCTCTTCAACACCCTCCGCGCCAAATCCGATATTACTAAAGCCTCTGCCTGGAAGCGTATTGGAGCCAGAAACATCTATAATACGGCTGTTTCCACTGAGAGCCTCTTTGAATGTAATGACATTATCCCCTAAAGAACCCGGATTTCTGACGACCAATACCTGTTCTTTTTTAAATCCCAGATTGACATTCTGGAATAGGTTGAGCTGCCGGTAAACGGCCATAGTGCCGATGATAAGAAAGATGGAAATGCTGAACTGAAAGATGACAAGAGCGTTCCTCATCCATGTTCCGCTCTTTTTCTCACCCGAACTGCCTCTAAAAACTGTCATCGGCTTAAAGGATGACAGGACAAAGGCCGGATATGAGCCTGAAACAATCCCCACAAAAAGGCCTAGGGCCAGCAAAGATGGGATAACAATAAAGTTATCAAAGTAGTGGAGTTCGAGCTGCCTGCCGATGAGGCTGCTGAACACCGGCAGGAGAAGCCAGACAACCACCATGCCAAGAGCTAAAGAAATGTAGCTCAGCAATACAGATTCACCCAAAAACTGGCCGATCAATCTGAATCGGCCTGAACCAACAACTTTCCTCATCCCCACCTCTTTGGCCCTCAAAGAAGACTTTGCCGTGGACAGGTTCATAAAATTGACACACGCAATCAGAAGAATAACAACACTGATAACAAAGAAAATATATACATAGGTCTTATTGCCATTGGCCTCAAATTCGCCGTTGAGATCTGAGTTCAAGTGGATATCGGTTATGGGCTGGAGAAAATATTCCCAGTAATTGCCCAGTGCGACCCAGGCATCAAATTTTTCTCCACCCTGGTACTTTCGGGTGAAATCCTTGAGCTTTTCATCAAACCAGGCTTGGGATGTGCCTTCATGGAGGAGCAAATACGTAATAAAACTATTTGAGGACCAACCCGTGTTATTGATGTAGTCTGGAAAACTGGCTGATGAGACCAAAAGATCATAGTGGAAATGAGAATTATCGGGGACATTCTCTGAAACTCCGGATATTTTAAAAGCCATTCGGTCTTCGGATCCATCAGCAGCGATAAGGACATTGCCGATCACATCAGTATGTCCAAAATATTTTTCCGCTGTATCTCTGGAAATGACCATGGCATTTGGCTCAGCCAGGACTGTTTTTGGATCTCCATGTATCAAAGGGAAGGAAAAAATATCGAAAAATGTCGAGTCCACCGCATAAATTCGTGATTCATAAAACGTCATTTTATCCAGCGTAATTGGGGTTCTCCCTAAATTTAGAAATTTCACTCCTAATTCAATTTCTGGAAAATCTTCCATCAGTTTTCTGAATGTTTCCGAAGATGAATAGGTCTGGTTAATTTTTGTATCCCCGATCGAGGCTCTGACAGCAATCCTGTAGATTCTGTCCGCTTTGTCATGAAACTTATCGTAACTTCGCTCGTTGGCCACAAAAAGAAGGATGAGAACACTGCAGACGATCCCAATGGAAAGACCCACAACATTTATCAGAAAAAAGCCTTTATGCTTCTTGATATTTCTGAGTGC
>JAUWVG010000350.1 GCA_030617525.1 Candidatus Aminicenantota bacterium
ATTATTCAGCTGATGGTCGTCCACGGTAACGCAGACACAGGAGACATAACAGGAAATATTTTTGACCTCCAATGCGGAAATAATGTTATGGGTCGGGACCCGTTGTGTGAAATTCGATTCAATTCAGGCACAGTGTCCAGAAAGCATGCCAATCTTAAGGTCAGCTATGACAAACAAAGTTTTACAATCATAGACCTCGGAAGTTCAAATGGTGTCGTCATAAAACCAAAAACTCATCTAAAAAAGGGGAAAAAAGCGATCAATTCAGGAGATGAGTTTCAAATCGGAGAAATCGTGCTTAAACTTGTCGTCATCGATCAGGAAGACGCCCTACAGACTATGACAGTCGATATCAATGATTTATTGAAGACACAAAAACCTTTTCACGACGATTAAAAACAAAACCTCTATCCTTCAATAACAATCTGGGAATAATCGGCAATGAGGAAGAGAAGTTTGCTGATTTCTTGAAGGAGGGCAAGTCGATTTCGCTTGGCTCTTTTATTTTCAGTCATCACCATCACTTCATCAAAAAACGTATTGATCGAAGATCGGATACGAAAAATCATCTTCTGAGCTTGAGAATAATTGCCCGCAACCAGAAGAGGAATAACATTATCTCTGATAATAGTAAATGTGGTGTACAGTTCCCTTTCTTCCTTTTCAAATAAAATCTCTGAATTCACCTTATACTTGGGTTGGTCCCGAAGTATATTGTTGACTCTTTTAGCGATATGAATAAGAGGTTCAAATTGAGGGCTGTCTTTAAGACTATCCAAAGCTTTGACTTTAAGATAAGTAAAATAGATGTTGTCGATCCCGGGTGCCAGAGCAGCATTGACGAGGTCATAGCGATAACCCTTTTTCTCAAGAATATACTGCAGTCGATTTTTAAAAAACTCAATACAAAGTGTTTTAAGCTCCTCCTTTCCTTTCTCCAGGTTCTCTCCATAAACAGCGATCACCTTATCGCACAGACGAAAGAAGGAAAAATTCAGCTTTTTATCAAGAATGATTTTGCAGACTCCCTGAGCATTCCGCCGAAGTCCAAGCGGATCTTTTGATCCCGAAACTTCTTCGCCTACTCCAAATACTCCAACGATAGAATCCATTTTGTCGGCTATCGAAAGGATCGCACCGCTAAAACTGGAAGGTGAAGCATCCTCCAGGCTTTGTGGCAAATAATGTTCGTAGATTCCTTTCCACACATTCTGGGGATAGCCTTCATGTTTTGCGTACAAACCTCCGATGCGGCCCTGAAGCGAGGGAAATTCTCTGACCATTTCCGTAAGCAGATCAATTTTACACAGTTCGGCCGTTTCAGTGATCGTGTTTTTCTCGTTACCCAATTCCAGCTTACCGGCAATGTATGCTGCGATTTTTTTTAGCCTATCGACTTTGTCCTCATAGCTTCCCAATTTTTCCTGGAAAATGATCTGATCCAATCCGATCGACCTCTTCTTTAAAGGAGTCTTGACATCTTGTTCCCAAAAATATTTGGCATCTTCCAGCCGGGCTTTCAACACACGTGCATTGCCATTTTTGATTAGAGATTTCGTATCTTTAAAAGCATCCGCCACTCCCAGAAAATAAGGCAGCTGCTTTCGTCCTTTCACCACAGAAAACAGGTTCTGACCGACTTTCATAGCCGTACTCAAAACTTCGATAGGTAAATTCAGGTAATCCTGAGGGAACTCGCCTAAAAAAACATAGGGATGCTCGACATCATAGCAGAGTTTTTCCATCAGGAGATTATCCTCAAACAGCAGAGCGTCCAGTGAGGCAAGCTTCTTTTCAGATTGGTCCAGTATCATTTTCTTCCGTCTGAGCGGGTCAATGATGACTTTTCTCTTCTTTAACGCATCCTTGTATTGAGACAGAGTTTTTACTTTTATTTTTTCCGGAAAATAAATTTTATGACCTGTCGTTGAATCTGAAGAATCCATTCCGGCAACTGAAAATTTCAACCGTTTTTGACCGAATAAACAAAGGATATTTTTGATTGGGCGGGAAAAACGCATCGGATTACTTCCCCATCTCATCATCTTAGGAAAAGAGATGGACTCGATAATCCGGGGCAGAGTTTCTATAAGGATGTCTCGTGTCATTTTTCCTTTGCTGATTTTATTTATGCCAAGATATTCTCCCCTATCTGTTTGAACGACCTCAAGTGTATCGACATTGACTCTCTGGGATTTCGCAAATCCAAATGCGGCTGGAGATGGCTTGCCATCCGGTAAATAGGCTACAGATTTTGGTGGACCAATAACCCGCTCAACCTTATCTTTCTGGCTGTCTTCAAAATCCCCCATAACAATAAGTCTCCGGCATGTTCCGTATGTCTCAAATTTTGATATCCGGATATCGACAGCCAGCAGCTCATGTTGAAGTTTTTCTTCAATCTGAATGAGGGCCGCATGGATATGAGAAGCAGGAATCTCCTCTGTGTTGATTTCCAGCAGGAATTCCATTAAATCAAAGACTCCTTTGACGTAAATTTCTGAGCAATTTGATTGACCAGTCCACGGATCTCGGCAATCAATTTAACTCTTTCGGTCACACTCACCGCTCCCCTGGAATCCAGAAGGTTGAACAGATGGGAACATTTCAAACACATATCGTATGAGGGCAAAAGAAGATCCTTCTCAATGAGTTTTTGGGCTTCTTTAGAATACAGAGAAAAAGACTTCCGAAGGAGTTTGATGTCGGCCTGATTAAAATTGTACTCCGAAAATTCTTTTTCCTCACGATAGCGGAGGTCCCTGTATGTGACGTCATCTGACCACTGGAGGTCATACATGTCATCCTTCCCCTCCAGAAACATCTCCAGTCTTTCCAGACCGTATGTGATTTCCACCGGTACGGGGAAGCAGTCAATTCCACCGGCTTGCTGGAAATACGTGAACTGACTGATTTCAAGACCATCAAGCAAAATCTGCCATCCCACACCCCAAGCACCTATTGTCGGAGACTCCCAGTCATCCTCATCAAATCGGATATCATGGTCCTGGATATCGATTCCCAGGGCCGCAAGGCTTTTCAAATACACATTTTGGATATCTTTTGGAGATGGCTTCATGATGACTTGGCACTGGAGATGTTTCTGGACACGATGAGGATTTTCGCCATACCGGCCGTCAGCGGGTCTCCGTGAAGGCTGGATATATGCGACATTCCAGGGACGGTCATCCAGGACTCTGAAAAAAGTGTCAGGAGTCATCGTGCCGGCACCAACCTCCAAGTCATAGGGTTGCGCGATATAGCATCCCTGAGCGGCCCAAAATTTTTGGAGATTCAGTATAAGCTTCTGCAAAGACATAATTAACCTGGTTATTCCACTTTCTCGGGAGTCCATTTAATAACCGGTTGGCGTGCCGCCGTCGTTTCATCTAAACGCCGGACATAAGAACCGTGAGGGGCCGATTTGAGCACCTCCGGTTCTTCCTTGGCTTCTAAAGCAATCCTCTTCATGGCCGTGATAAACATGTCTAGATCACGTTTGCTCTCCGTCTCTGTCGGCTCCACCATCAAAGCCCCATGCACAATTAATGGAAAGGACATTGTCGGTGGATGCACTCCGTATTCAATCAGTCGTTTGGCGATATCGATATTCAACACGCCCTTTTCTTTTTGGAATTTATCCGAAAAAACACATTCATGAAGTGTGGGCGTATCATATTTGAGATAGTAATCTTTTTCAAGGTTTTTTCGGATATAGTTGGCGTTAAGAACAGCAATCTCTGCCACTTCGTTAAGACCTTTGGGACCCAAGGATAAAATATAGGAAAGAGCCTTAACGATTACTAAAAAATTCCCATAAAAGCTTCTCACCCTCCCAATAGTTTTGGGATGGTCAAAATTCAGATTTAATCCCTCTCTTTTCCTTTCAATCAAAGGAATGGGAAGATAGGGC
>JAUWVG010000043.1 GCA_030617525.1 Candidatus Aminicenantota bacterium
TCTTCTATATTTTTATATCAATATTATTTGCTGTTAATTTTAGCTGTATATTGTTGGGGAGGGGGTCAATATTAAGCGTTCATTGTTATTGGAATTACTCATACCTCAAACTCTCCACCGGATTCGCCGTTGCTGCCCGAATGGCCTGATAGCTTACGGTTAATAGCGCAATGACCAATGCCAGCCCGCCAACTAACACAAAAATCCACCAGTCTAAATTTATCCGATAAGCAAAAATCTGAAGCCATTTCGACATAAAGTAATAGGCCACAGGCCAGGCTACAATGTTTGCCAAAAGGACCCATTTCGCAAATTCTAAAGACAGCATATGAACAATACTGAAAATTGAAGCCCCTAACACCTTTCGTATCCCTATCTCTTTTGTACGTCGTTCGGCCTCAAAAGCCGTAAGGCCAAATAGTCCTAGACAAGATATAAAAATTGCGAGAAAGGCAAAAGTATTAAAGACTACGCTAATTTGTTTCTCTGACTTGTATCTTTGCTCAATAGATTCATCTAAAAAATGATATTCAAATGGAGAGTTGGGATTTATATCCTTCCACATATCCTCGATAATCATAATGGCTTGGGTTGTATTCGCTTCTCTGACTTTTATAAGAATAGCTCCGTACGCAAATGCTTGATTTACGTTGTCTATTATATGGTAAACCTGCGGATTGATCTTTTGGTGGAGCGTACTGAAATTAGCGTTCTCTATGACACCAATTATTTTCCCCTTTTTCCCCCGCAATGAAAATTGAGTTCCCACAGGTGACTCCAAGGCCATGGCTCTAACTGCTTCTTTGTTCACAATAAAGGCCTCTGTTGCATCTGTGGGATAATCCTTTGAAAAATTCCTTCCCTCGATAATTTTTAAGTTTAAAATATCCAAATAATCATAACCAACCCGAACATGAGAGAAGGCCACTATGTGGCTGGGGAGTTTACCTTCCCATTCGGCGACCGTCGTGTTGCGTTGCGACCGAATTTGAAGCCAGTCCTTTACTGTAACTCCTAAGATATTCGGATTTTGCAGGAGCTGCTGCTTCACAATCTCGTATCCAGTCCCGATGTTTTCTCTTACAGGGATTAAGATAACATTTTCCTTAGCAAAACCAAGGTCCATGTCTCGAATGAATTGCCGTTGTTGATAAACAATTGATGTACCAATGATTAATCCAATGGAAATTGAAAATTGAACAAGAACGAGAATCCTTCTGAAGAGAGTGCTTTGAGGCCCCGTTTTCAATATTCCTCTGATGACAACTGCAGGTTTAAAGGATGAAAGATACAATGCCGGATAACTTCCTGCTATGATTCCCGCAGTAACAACAATAACGATAAATCCCAGTAAAAACCGATAATCTAAATGGCTTATGGATAAATATTTTCCGGAAAGTTGATTAAAAGATGGAAGAAACAGCTCTACCAACAGAACCGCGATACACCCTGCAATACTTGTGAGAAGGAGAGATTCTCCAAAGAACTGTCCTATGAGCTGAGCACGGTTAGCTCCTACGACTTTTCTTAATCCGACTTCCTTTGCTCTTCTTATAAAGCGTGCTGTGGAGAGATTCATGAAATTAATACAGGCAATGAACAACACAAAAAACGCAATAACAGAAAAAATGTAAACATATTTTCTATCCCCAGGAGGTGCCATCTTTTCGACCCCTGCTTTTGCAGTTCCGGCATCCAAATGAATGTCCTTGAGCGGCTGAAGGGAGAAATTCAATTTTCTATACTTCACAGCGGGATCATTATGTGTCCTGGCAACTTCTGTTACCCTCTGGCTAAGCACTTGTATATCAGCACTGCCGGAAAGCTGGACAAAGGAATTGAAGTTATAATCCCCCCAACGCGTACTCATGATTCTTTTATCGTAGACACGCTGAAAGGGGAGCAGAAAATCAAATTGGATATGTGAATTATATGGAATGTTATTTATAATACCCGTAACTTTTGCTCCCTCAAGATATTCAAAAAACAAGATTTTTCCTATGGGATCAACATTTCCAAAATATTTCTTTGCCATTTCTTCTGTAATGACTACATTGTTCGGATCTGATAGGGCCGTTCTTGCATCTCCTTGAATAAAGGGAAAAGAAAACATTTCAAAAATGGCGGGATCCGCCAAAACTATTCTATCTTCGTAAAATATATTGTCATTATGCCGGACCACAACTTTAAAAATCGGCGCAAACCTAGTGAAGTTTACGACCTCAGGGATTTCGCTTTTTAGGGCTGGAGCGAGAGGGGCAGGAGTTCCAGCACCCCTATTCTGATAGTCCTCCCTATAATTCACAATCCTATAAATATTGTCTGCATTTTCGTGAAATCGGTCATAACTCAGCTCATCTTGAACCCAAAGAAGAATGAGAATCGAACATGCAAGGCCTATGGAAAGTCCTGCAACGTTGATAAAAGAAAAAGCTTTATGTTTTTTGATGTTTCGGAACGTGATTTTTAAATGATTTTTCAACATTTTGTCTTTCCTTTTTTTATGCTCTTTAAAAGAGCAAGAATTATTCCATTTATTACAATCTCATATTCACCATCTTGTATAGCAATTTATATACCAATATTGTCTCTGGGGTTTTGAACGTTTATTCAACATTATATGTCCATTCTCGAACACCTTATGTCCACATCTGAACAGAAATAAATATGGCCTAAAAGTTATTATTCAATAATAATTCTGGCAAAGGGAAAGTGTTTTAGAGCCTTCGAATAATCGTTTTAATGAATTTAGATCAATTTCTAAATCTTGTTTTAAGTGTCGAAACACGTCATATAGGGGGAGCTATTTCTTTATCTGCTGTATCAAGATTATCAACCTTTTATTTAAGGATATATCGAACGGCCTCAAGCAGTTCCTTCCGGTCTAAAGGTTTTGTCAATGTCTGTAGAGCACCGAGCTTTTGGGCCATATCTAAATAAGACTCCGGTCCGATACGACCTCCTCCGGACATTGCGATGATTTTGACATCAGGGAAATCCATCTTAAGCTCTCTTATAGTCTCAATACCCTCTTTTTCCGGCATGATGAGATCTGTGATAACAAGATCTGTTGGTTCATCCTTGTAGATTTCCAATCCCTCTATCCCATCGGCTGCCTCCAACACTTCATATCCCTCTCCTTCCAATATCTGTCGGAGCAGCTTTCTCAATTCAGCATTATCATCTATAATAAGAATACGTACCATAAGTCACCCTTCTTTTTATTGAGAATCTAACACTTTCCTGATAGTCTCAGCTATCTGCCGCTTGAGTACAGGTTTAAGAATATATGCCCGGATACCAAAGTCCATTGCCTTCTTTTTATCGATCTTTGCGCTGAATCCGGTGCATAAGATTATAGGGAAATCCGGCCGGATTGCCAAAACCTCCTTGGCAAGTTCTGAGTTGGCGATGGCTCTTAAGATGCCGTATTTCAGGTAGTCGTTGATGTCGGCGAAGTATTGGTTCTTCATTTGTCCGCCATTTCCCTCAACCCAGCAAGCCTCTTCTTCGCATCCTCAACTTCAGGGAGGCCGGGATCGGCGTCTTTCCAAAGGTTGAGGAATTTCTCAATTATGGTCTACTTGTTCTTTTTATTCCATAAACTCTTTAACCTCGTTCCTAAAACTCATATCCTATTCCAACCCCTGCTTCAATGCCTCCTATGTTTATCTCGAAATCAGCTGGTTTTATCTTGCAGTAAGAATAATTCACATAAAGGTCAACCCAGCAAGCCTCCGGTAACTTTCACATAACTCCCTATTTTTCCTAAAAAGCCTAATCCACCTTTAGTCACATCCCCTAGGGGATTTGACTCTTTATACTGGTAATAATTCAAACCTGCTCCTGCATATATATAAAAAATCCCCGTTGACATCGTGTATTTTAATCCTCCTCCCAGGGGATATATCTCAAGCCCGCCGGGCCATCTTTGAGTATATTGAAATCTTTTACAATCGACAGAGAAGACATTCCGCCTTGAATCAAAAAAGTCCTTTGGAGTATTATCAAGATGCAACTCAAGCTTTTTAGGGTGTCCATTTTATCGGGGGAATTCCATACTCACCTCTCCTCCATACATCATCCCTCCACCATAGATATCTCTAAATGCTTCCTCTGAAGGATGAAGATAGTGTGTTTTCAGTTCAATAATAATATCTGTTGCATTTGCTAAGCCTGATAAAAAGATCAAGATTACAATGATTATGATTAATTTTTTCATCGCGAAAGCTCCTTATTTACTGGACCGATATTTGAGATGGATCACCTTCTCTATCTTTATCATTCACTGCACAGATTGTGTATGTGTACTGCCTGTCTTTTCCAACTCTCCGGTGCCAGTAGCGAAAAGTACTGGCACTCAGCTCGACTAGTAGATTCCTACTCTCTCCTTCTATCTGATAAATCCTGTATTTCACTATATTCACACTATCTGGTTCAGCCAGCCAGCTTACAACATTGATGTATTCCGCTTGTGATAGCGAACGGTTCAATACCTTTTGACCGGTGAAGTTTGATGGCGGATAAATAATTCGGATAAAGTTAGCAGTTACAGATATATCAGAACTCATAGTTATGGTTATCGGATTAGTAGTACCTGAGACATCTCCACTCCAATTGCTGAATCTATAATGATCATCTGGTATTGCAGTTAGGGTAACTTTGGTCCCCTGAGCATAGACATGTTCTCCAGGTGAAAGACTTGTGCTTCCCCCATCGGACGACAGGATGGTCAAATTTTGCAGGGGAACCCCGATAAACTCATACGCCCCTATGTCGACTGTGGCAGTGCCATCATCGTTGCCATCCAATATCCTCGGGTCACCATCAAAATCGACTGCTGGCAATCCGGGAGCTAAGTTGGTCCCCGCATCGATGCATGGCGATGTAGACTTCAGATGAAAATCACCGTTTCCTGGATCTTGAAACCGGGGATTGGAGTGGATATTGTCTCCCCAAGCTGTCCAGATTCCGTCGAGAGCGGAATAGTCGTTGTTGAATCCGCGGGATTCGATCCAATACAAATCATCAGGATCAATCTTCATAAAGATATCCCCCCCAACAGGGGCTGAGTTTCCCCAGATGATGTTGTTGTACAGGTTCCACCCGTCGTCAGTAGGATACTCCATAAAAACTCCTCCGCCGAAATCGGAACCAAGGTTTTCCGTGATAGTGTTGTTTATCAGAGAAATGGCGCCTGCACCACCCATTCCTCGGGTCATAGAGTAAATACCACCTCCCTCAACAGAAGAATTCTCGGTGATGAGGTTGTTTACAAAAGTTATATCACCTCCCCCAACTTCTTCAAAACTCGAAGCATAAACACCGCCGCCTTTCTCAAGCGAGGTGTTTCTGGAGATTGTATTGCCCTTTATTTCAGTTCCTCCCCCCCAACTGCCTGTCCTAACTCCCCTTCCCATATTCCCTATTATAGTATTGTCAATAATTGAAATGGAACCTGCCACCAGGTCTGCATTGGTCATCGCGACTATTCCCCCACCATAGTTGTTTTCGATTATGTTATTGATGATAGAAATATCGCCTTCATCTCTAATCCGTACTCTGCGAGACGTGATTCTGAGAATTTTCTTTTTGCTGATTCTCACACTCATCTCATCAGCAAAGAGAGGTCCGAAATCCTCGTCGTCCGTAAAGGTACATATCCCGCCCCCGGTTGAAGCCGAGTTTCCTTTGATAATATTGTCTTTGATGGTGATACGGCCGGGAGTGCCCATCACGCAGGAAGCGGCATAGATGCCTCCCGCCATTTCATCGGTATTCCCGTTCTGAATCGTGAATCCCTTTATTTGGATATCCCCACCCTGATAGGGTCCGGGATTATTGATGTATAAAACCCTACCGGCATTATTCCCGTCGAGAATCGTGTTCGAAGAATCGAGTATCCGGGTATCACAACCGGGGGCGAATCCTCCGATCAGAGTGAGGTTCTTTCCTTCGTAGGAATCGAAGATGAAGTTCCCAGTGTAGGTTCCCTGCTCAACCCTGATGATGTCATCTTCTCCGTTTGTTGCCGCCTCTGTTAGAGCATTCTGGAGTTGTGTGGCGCTGCTCACGCAGAACTCTTCACCCCATGTAAGTCCTGCCAAAAAATTAAGAACAACCAAAACAACAATGGTTTTACTCCATCTTCGTATCATAGCGCCCCCTTATTGTTTAGATATTTAACATTTATTTTAATTGCTAATGTAGTTGTTGGAAAAAAAATTGCATACAGATTTCTTGAACGTACTCAAAAAAGAAAACGAAAAGCAAAGCAATCAAACTTTGATTCCCGCACAAATAAAGTTTATCTAATTTAGATACTGCATCCTATAATATTTATTTACTCCATTATTTTAAATAAAAAACTATAGAAAATATAGAGTAGGGATGTCGATGAAATACTTCTCCCTACCGCGATTGAAAGGGGGCCTTGGGTGACTAGGATTTTTCATGGAAATTAAGGATAGTTTTTATTATCAAGCAATAGGGATATGCTTACATGTCTAATGCACTAGACAATTGAAGAAAAGCCACAATATAGACTTATCCCCATGTGCCACATATGTGCCAAATTCGGTTGAATAACGCTGAAATTATGGTAAAGAGATTTTGCTGAGCTAACCGCCCACGGAAGAGACATTATAGATTAAGGGAAGGGATTTGTCACTTGTGAAGAATGAGTTTACTCTCTCAACCCAGCCAACCTCTCCTTAAAGATAGGAATTTCCTTTTGGTGGTTGCTCCAAATCCCTCACGATTTTCCCCAATTACCACCACTTAACATCCTAAAATAAAAGTATCACATTCAAAACGACAAGGTTAACGACTCAAAAATCGGACAAATCGACCGAGATTACCAAACTTTCAAGTTTGAGTTAGAATTCTCCCTCGAATCAACAAAAGGCAGCCCGGGAGGCTTTAAAAATATTCCTCATGCGCTTCAGCTGCCATCAGGAGTTCCTGTCGGACAACTTGGGGCAGAGGAGGCCGTTCAGTATCAAAGCTCAGCTCGAGGTGTGCGATGATTCTGTCGATAAACTCCAGATAATCCATCCATTTCAATAATAATTCAGGCAAAGTGAGGGTGTTTTAGAGCCTTCAAAAAATCGCTTTAATGAATTTAAATCAATTTCTAGTTCTTGTTTTAAGTGTCGAAACACGTCATATAGAGGGAGCCATTTTTTTATGGCATAGAAAGCATTTAAGGTATTCAGCACCAATACCTAGATTTCAGTACTTTTCAATCGAATTTGTTACTCATTTGCAGGTGTTAATTTATCCTTTGCTGAATTAAAATTAAAGAGGGCAGATCACTTCTGTTCAGACGTGTACATAAACTGTTCAAAAATGGACACATAAAGTTCAACAAACAATGAATAACCTCTAAAAATTAGATTGGCATATTTTTTGCTAATTAAAATATCCAATCTAGTTTGAAAGGAAATCTAAAATGAAGGCCGAATTCAAAAAAGCAGAAACCAACCGAAGAAAGGACCAGCCGTTTTGGCAGACACCTCGTTTTTTTCCCGCTCTTCTCTGGCATTATATAAAAATAACATTCCGCAAGATCAAACGTCAAAAAAGCTATTCCTTCATAAATATTGCCGGATTGTCAGTAGGCATGGCCTGTTTCCTGTTGATTTTTACTTGGATCCAATTCGAGCTGAGTTATGATCGTTTTCATGAGAAATCGGATAAGCTGTTTCGGGTTGCCATCCGCAGTGACTCCCCCGACGAAGCGGGCTACCACATCAGCACTCCCCAGATCTTATCCGAGGCAATGAAAAACAATATACCCGAAGTCGAACAGGCCGGGATCATCCAGAGATCAAGAGATGCTGTTTTTGAGACAGAAACCGAAAGTTTCACAGAAGATGGTTTTTTCGCAGATGAGAATTTTTTGAAGATGTTCAGTTTCGATATGATCCTCCGCAGCAGGTCGGAAGTCCTGACAGCACCAAACTCCATTGTACTCACGGACGAACTTGCCGAAAAGATCTTCGGTTCAGAAGATCCTATCGGAAAAACCATCCATTTTAGGAGTCGATTCCTTAGCGGTGACTTGAGTGTAACCGGGATTATACGGAAGCCGCTTAAAAATTCTCATCTGCAGTTTCAATATCTGGTATCAACCGCATCCATGTCTGCGGACAAAAATCTGAGTGAATGGTTTAATACCTGGGATACTTATGCTTTTAACACCTATGTAGAACTGAAGCAAAGGCGATCTCAGGGAATTGTGGAAAAAAAGATCGAAACATTGATGCAGGAAGCGAGACCGCAGGCACCCAAAAAGGAAGGCATGGTTTATTTGCAGCCGGTTACCGACATACACCTCAAATCCCAGGTAACGGGGGCGACCGACTCCAACAATCGCATCCAAATTGTACATCTTTCCGGTGCCATAGCTCTGCTTATCCTCCTGATTGCCGGCATCAATTCCATGAACCTCTCCACAGCCCTGGCCTCAACCAGGATCAAGGAGATCTGCATGCGCAAGGTCATCGGAGCCAGGCAGGCTCAGTTGATCAAGCAATTCCTGGGTGAATCTTATTTTTTCACGACTTTGGCTATGGTTCTGTCACTTTTTATTTTCTACACGATTTTCCCTGTATTTTCGAGCTTTTTCGGCAGCAGCCTGACCATGAGCGAGGTGGAAAAAGCACCTCTTCTCCTCTCAATTTTGGGCACTATCGTTTTTGTAGGTGCTTTTTCAGGGATCTACCCGGCTTTTGTTCTTTCGGCATTCCAGCCGATTTCCCTCTTAAAAAAACATACTGGTGCATGGTTAAAGGGTACGAAAATCCGGAATCTACTCGTTGTTTTCCAATTCTCAGCCGTTGTCGTCCTTATGATCGGAACCATTGTCATCACGAAACAATTGAGTTTTATCAAAAATACTAATTTAGGATTTGAGCGGGAGCATGTTGTGATCCTGCCGCTTAATGGAGAAAAAGCCATTTCGCAGGCACAGGTGCTAAAAAGCCGTCTGTTAGAATCCTCCAAAATATTGGATGTAACAGTTTCAAACTCGAACCCCCTTAGGCTTGGCTCATCTGTGGGAGGGATGAAAATCAAGCATGGAAATGGGGAGGAGATTAAAATCGACATGTCTATGGCCAGTATCGATCACGACTTTTTGGATGTCTTCGGGATTAAGATTGCAGATGGCAGAAATTTTTCCCGGGACTTTCCAGGAGATGACAAAAAAGTCCTAGTCAATGAATCCTTTATAAAGAAAGTCGGCTGGAATGATCCTTTCCATAAGATGTTAAATGATTACGCCGTTATCGGTGTGATAGAGGACTTTCATTTTGACACCTTGCATAAGATCATCGAACCTGCAGCGTTTTTCCTTGACAGCAATTTTTTTGGAAGAGCCAACCTTGGAATTCGTTTAAGACCCGGAAATCCGGAGGCCACCCTTGCAGAAATTAAAAACATTTTCACCCAGGTTTTAACCAGCCAGCCCTTTGATTTCTATTTCCTCGATGATGCCTACAACACACTCTACCGCAACGAACAGCGGTTGGCCCTCATGATCGGCTACTTGGATGGCTTGGCTGTCATATTGGGCTGTATGGGGCTTTTTGGGTTGGCGACTTATGCGGCACAGCGGCGGTCCAAAGAGATCGGGATCCGCAAGGTGTTGGGGGCGTCGATTTTCAGCATCGTAAGGTTGATGTCTAGGGAATTTGTGGTGCTTGTTGTTATTTCCAATGTTTTGGCTTGGCCCTTGGGCTACTATTTTTTGCATAAGTGGCTTCAGGGGTATGCTTACCGCTCTGGATTCGGGATCGAAATTTTTATAATGGCAGGGTTGGGAACCCTCTTGATTGCATTGTTCGCGGTAGGTTTGCATACGGTCAAGGCGGCCTGGTCGAATCCTCTGGATAGTATTCGTTACGAATAGAGTTCTTAGTTCCAGATTACATTACTTAATTCATGTGGCCGTAGGCTCCATATCATATAGGGGAAGGCATATTTTATGAATAAGTCAGGCTAAGAAATTCCCTCTCCTTTTCCGGTGCCGTCTTTCCTTTTCTCCTTAAAAATGTGCATCATGCTGAACATATCTGTATCCGGCACAGGAAAAAAGCAGCGGTACTAATACGCATTCTTTCTATGTTTGATACGGTAAATATAAGCTGTTTTTTCTTTTTTTTCGACGCGGTATAAAAGCCAGTAATTTCCCGACCTTAAACGGTATCCCTCCTCTGCTGTTAGTTTTAAGCAGCCAGACGGATAGGGATTATTTTTTAAAGAAATAAGTTTATCTGTGATTTGTTTAAAGATTTTGCCTTTAAAATTGTCCAGGTCTTTTTGTGCGGAGGGAAGGAGCAGTACTTTATACACGCTGCTTTTTTAAATATTCTTCAATAGG
>JAUWVG010000321.1 GCA_030617525.1 Candidatus Aminicenantota bacterium
GGACAAGAAAAAGAGATCCTGAAATAAAGACCGCACCAAGCGCGACCTGCCATGAATAGCCCATGGTTCCACACACAGTGATGGCAAAAAAGACATTAAGTCCCATCCCCGGAGCCAGAGCAATGGGATATTTGGCAATAAAACCCATAAGGAGTGTTGCCAGCGCGGCAGAAATACAAGTGGCCACCATAACCGCTCCCGGATCCATTCCTGTCGAAGAAAGGATTGCAGGCTGGAGAAAGATGATGTAAGACATGGTCATAAAAGTAGTCACTCCGCCCACTAATTCAGTCCGGACCGATGTCTGATTGTCTTTGAGTTTAAAAATACGGTCGAGAAAATTCACCCAAATCCCTCCTATTCTTCAAATTGAATCAGAGAAAGAATATCCACTTCAGGATGAGCTTTTTTGATGTTGTCTATCCCCCCGAGAAAACACAGTTCCACAACAGCCGCAAATCCAACAACCTCTCCCCCGAGTGTTTTTACTAAATCTATGGCACTGATGGTTGAAGATCCCGTTGCAATCAGATCATCGATGATGATCACTTTTTGTCCCTTGCGGACACTGTCCTCGTGCATTTCAAAATATTCTACGGCATACTCGTTTGGGGCTTTTACAGAAACTGTCTTTCTCGGCAGTTTTCCTTTTTTCCTGATCAAAACCGTACCAAGATCCAATTGATAGGAAACTGGCGCAGAAAAGAGAAAACCTCGTGATTCAATTCCGGCGACAACCTCAACTTCCTTGTCCTTTGCCCATTCGGTGATACGATCTATCACAAACCGGAAACAGGCCGCATCTTCCAACAGTGGAGTGATATCCTTGAAACCAATTCCGGGTTTGGGAAAATCTTTAACTTCGCAAATAATATTTTTAGCACGTTTGAGCATGAAAACGCCTCTCTATTTTGAATTTTAATTAAAGGGACATCATATTTAATTCCCACGGAATTAAGTATGATGTCCCTTTAATTAAAATTCAACAGCAAGAGGAAAAATCCAGTCTGTACCATCCCAGAACAAAACATCCTCTTCACATTTTTTAAGAAAATCCTCGAGTTCCAACTCCACTTTCCCCTCTTCATACAGACTTTCATACTGCCTTCTGAAATCGGCGCCACAGTCGACATATTTGAGCTGGAAATTCGGATCAAAGACAAAATAAAGAGGACAAACCAGCTCCCTTCCACAGTTGACATGGACAAAAACTTCATTCTCCCCCGCTCTAGCTTCCAGAACATTTAACCATTTAACTCCGTTCAACCGGCTGATCTCATTGTGCTTGAAGCGGATGTAAATTTTTTGAGACGCTTTCTCCGGTTCCACAGGAATAAACCTTCCGATCGATTCTTGTTCACGCAATTCAAGAGGAACGTTATAAGGAGGCCCCACTCCACTCCTTAAGTCTTTGCTGTCTAGGACACTTAATACAGCGTCGTCTCCTATAAGATTGTTCGTCCCCCCAAGAAAAATTAACCTCTGTTCCTCATTGATTGAATTCAAAACAAAAAACTGCAGGAGTCCAGTGTGAATATAACTGAACAATTCTTTTCCATTAAGATCATATATGAGAAACACACTTGAGAATTGGCGGACGTGGTTCCATAAAACCAGAATTTCTTTCCTGTCGTCGTTGACAATATCCTCAAATGCCAGCTTGGTAATTTGAAAGTCGTTATCGATCCGGCCCTCTTTGTATTCTTGGTTAAATTCAAGACTTTTTGTCCACATTTCTTGACCATCATTATCGAACAGAGAAATACACCGTTTTTCCGAAGCTTCGTGATTGAAGTAACAGAGAACCTCATTTTTATTATCATCATCTATGTCTTCAAGGACGATTTTGTTCCTGTTGTTCAGTTTATTTGTCATTAAAGCAGTTTTTTTTGGATCTTGTTCTAAAATGTAATAACTTTCCTGCGGAACGGAGTTATATATTTCTTTTGTCCAAAGGATGTTATCTTGAATATCATACACAACAATTTGACTCCCCTTAATATCCCAGCGGACTGGATTTGAAGCCTCGTGCGAAAGAGACATAAATCGATCATTTTTATTGAAAACGAAAGAAAAAATTCCGAAAAAAACGGCAACCATAACAATAATCAACAGGACCGGCACCATCCATTTTTTTGTTCGAATCCCTTTTTTCTCTCCATTATTGTTTTTTAATGTCAAACTGAACCAATCATCGATCTCTGTGGTGTAGCTGAAGACCTTTGACCGTGTAGAATCCTGCTTGACACGGTAGACGGGAAATTTCAGCTCCCGCTCCCATCTCTGGCAGGTTCGTACATCACGATCGAGATAGTCGGAAATCTCTTTCCATCCGTCCAACCGCTTTTTGTCCAATTTTATCCTCCGTCTGCTAGGGTCAATCCGATGTTTTTGTGTAAACAGTATGAGTGGGAAAAGGAATCCCTATATTGGCTTGACCGAGGGCCTTGTATATCTCATCTGTCATCTTCAGTTTCGTCGCATAAGCATCGGTATATTGCTTCACCCAGGCTCTGGCCACAAAATCAAGGGAAAAATCATTCATATTAATGAATTGTACTTTTAGCTTCGGTTCACTGAGCACAGTGTCGATCTGTGATAATGCAGAAAGGACCACCTGTCTCACTTTTTCGGTATCCGAACCGTACTCCACGCCAAAATTAACATTGACTCGGATCGAGACATCCGGCTGAGTGAAATTTTTTATCTTTGCATTGGCAAGATACCCGTTTGGCACATAAATGGTTTCATTATCAAATGTCCTAATCTTTGTGCTCCTCAAACCGATGTCGAGAATCATTCCCATTTCTCCCGATTCCAGCTCAACTTTGTCTTCCACTTTAAATGTCTTATCCAGGACAAGCTGAATACCGCCAAGGATATTCGCTATGGGGTCTTTCACAGCCAGACCGATGGCTATCCCGGCAATTCCAGCCCCTGTCAGCAGCGGAGTGATATTTACATTCCAGGATGTGAGGATAAAAAAGACACCAAGAATGATGACAAAAGCTTTCAAGATTTTCTGACTAAGCGGGATCAGCCTTTCATCGGCCGTTGTCCGGGTTTTGACCTTCCACTCTTTGAGCCACTGCTCGGCAAAATTATTTATAATTCTCAGGATAAAAAGAAGAATGACAAATATGATACAGGAGTCGATCATATTCCTCAAAATGGGACTTTGAAATTCAAAGTGTTGAAGACCGTTTTTAATCCCCAGAAACAGGACAAAATAAAAAATGATTGACGAAATACTTTTTATAACAAGATCATCGATTTTCGTTTTTGTTTTTCTTGCCAGAGGTTTCAGAATTTTTGCAACGATCAGCTTGATCAGGAAGGCTGCAATAAATGAGATGAGGACAATCAGCAAAAACCTCAAATAATCATTATCCCAGATAAATTGAAACACATCTGTGAATGCTTTCATCTAAATTCTCCTCCAGAGGGGGCTTTAATGCATAACCTATATACCTGATAAGTTAAATTATTTCAATTAAACAGTTCGGATTTCCATTTCTTTGATTCTTAAGAAGTTCTGTAAAGTGATGAGAAACCACGTTGCGTTTTCCCCAGCGAGGAAAACTCACTCGATCTCCGTTCCTCGCTCTCATCTCCCTCGGGGGAGATGAACCATGCCCGCTCGTCCTCCGATACGGATTTCTCCATCATCTTCCCAGAACTCTATAAGAATCACAGAAATGGAAATGCATTCAACAGAACACTCAGAATATCTAAAGGAAGGGATCTGGCAAGATGCGGATATTCCTTTTTTGATCTCCAAGAACCTCAATTTCAATGCGGATAGCCTCTAAATCGAATTTGAGTTTTTCCGCCCATTCCACCACAATGATACCTTGATCCAAGAAATCCTCCCATCCCAGGCCATCAATTTCTGATTCATTTTCTAGACGATACAGATCAATATGATAAATAGGGAATTTTGCCTGGTAAATATTGACAAGGGTATATGAAGGGCTGCAGACCTGGTGGACATCATCAATATCCAATCCGGCTGCAATCCCTTTTGCAAATATGGTTTTTCCGGCACCAAGCTCACCGGACAGTAAAATCACTTCAGTCCCTTT
>JAUWVG010000275.1 GCA_030617525.1 Candidatus Aminicenantota bacterium
TTTTGTTTTTAACAATAACATAAATATCGATCAAATTCACAGCCCAAATTCCGATGGCCCCCAAAATGAACGCATTTCTTCTCCTATCGTATTTTTCAGTCAATTCTCGATATTTGACGACATCATCGACATTCCCGGCCGATTCATACAGTTGGTAATTTTCATTGCCTCTGTGATTATTCTCAAATATTTTATACAAACAGAAGATTTCCGCCGACAAAAAAACCGCTCCCTCAAGGTATTTTTTTTCGGCGAATTGTCCCCATCCGGGAATCAGCAACGATTTCTGCAGGGCATCAAAAGACCTGTCCTTTAAAGTGTCTTGACCATCTTCAAAGGCAAAGCATGAGAGAGAGAAATGGAAAAGAGCCAGAAATCACGCGAGGATAAATTTATTATTTTTTAACACATGCTTGAGTTTAAAAAAAATAAAAAAAAATATCAATCATCCTTGACAAATATAAAAGACTACAATATTTTAGTCATATTAAAATGAAGGAGGGACGCATGCCGAATCTAAAAGGTTCTTTTCTTTGCAAAGCCCTAGCATTGGTCCTTTGTGTTTTCCTCGCGTTTGAAGTGTCATACCTTCAAGCCTATCAAACAACAGACCAAATGAACCAGCAGTTCAAATCTGCAAAAGAGGCCTACTTCGCCGACGACTTTGAAGGAGCAAAAACCACTCTTGAGAGCCTCGTATCATCGATCGCTCAACTGGAAGGGATGGATTCTTTTAAGGGAGAAGTTTATCTCCTCCTGGGAGCGGCCTATGAAAAACTGGAGTTCAACAACCTGGCCATCAAATACTTCTGCCTGGCCAAGGACATTCTTGGAGAGGGAAAGACCATTGAGGGATTAGACCTTAACTCGCTGACCTTGTACTGGACCCAGTGCCAGACAGCCAACGGCGTGGCCATCAGTGTTCTGATCATCCAGTACGAAGATGGATACAGGGCCTACCTCGCCGGAGATTACGAAGGGGCCAAAGTCATCCTCGAAAGGCTCGTCTCGATTATTGACACCCTGGAAGGTTTCGAATCTTTAAAAGGAGAAACCTATCTGGTCCTCGGTGGTGCCTACGAAGCCCTCAAATATAAAGAACTTGCCATTAAATATTACTGCAAGGCCAAGGCGATCCTCGGAGTCGGCGTAACCGTCGACGGCATCCGGCTCAGTAAATTGAGGTGGTACAAAGCCAAATGTCCAACCGGAGCCGCGGCAGCCAGAGTTGTCGTTCGCGAAAGACGGGGCGGAGGCGGTTTCATCGGTTTTCTTCTTGGACTCGCAGTTCTCGGCGGTCTCGTCTGGTACCTCCTTTTTTCTAAAAATGCCCCTCTCAAAAAGCTAATAGAAGACATCGGGGGAACTACATTAACCTCTTCCTCCAGCGCTTGTTATAAGACCGGATGGAAGTGGTATATCACTTCTTCGTGGAAGGGTTCCATCGGAACTGTAACATTTACTCCTAATGACGCACCTTTCCCCCAGCCTAGCAACGACTGGATAGATAATGTCGATTATACGCTCTCCATCCAAGGTGGAGGGACATTAAAGGAATGCACGATAACATTAGAGGAGTTAGAGATAGGCGGCGGTGACAACAATCCAAGAGAGGATTGGGTTTGGATACTCAGCGGTTTAGTGTTCAATGAAGAAAACACATTTTCTGATCCCTGCAGCAATCCCGGATCAAAAAAATACGCCGATGTTTGGTCAAAAACATATACATCAAAAGGAAACCACGTTATCCCAGTAGAACATGAAATGGAAGTGCAGGGCATTACCGCCTCTTCTGTTAGCACCAGTATCAAGGTCACAAAGAAATAGGATATAAGGAGGGGAATTAGAGAGACAACACTAGACAAAACGGATAAAATCCCGGCCTGATGAAAACATCGAGTCTTTTTCTTTATTGCAGGTATGGATTATTCTTCACACGGAACATGTACCCGGGATCGATAGAGGGATCGTTATCTCTAAATTGTTCCATGAGCTTGATTTTCTTTCGGAGTAAATCCGGAAAATTTCCTCCATAGATAAACGGTGTTTCTTTTTCGCCGGATACAATCATCCATTCGACAGATGAGTTTTCCCAAAGAGCAATAAGATTACGGCTGTTCTGAATTTCACTGTCCATCATTTTTTCGAGAATGTCCCGGCATTGAGTTTTAAGTTTTGGATTTGACGTCTCCAAATATTGACGAACAGCATAAATCCAAGTGGCTGTATTCCGCAATGTCACAAAGAGGCAGCGCAGTGCACGGCACCGGTCGAGCTGATCCCTAAAAACAGAAATCGCCTTCTCATTTTCAATTCTTTCCGCATTCTTAAGGTTTTGTTCAAAAACCTGGAGGGCGGAATCCAGAGAACCCCAGACATTGTTTTCAATAAGTCTACCGGCCTTTTCGGCATACTCTGTTGAAAGCAATTCAAAAAGCACATCTTGAGAAAAGTCGATCCTGTTTGGATTATGGATGGACGTGCACATAAAGTTCTCATAGTAGGCACGATCCTCTTCCGGAATGGCATCGATATCGGGAACGAGCGGCCGGATAAACAGCCTCTGCCAGACAACTCCATAAGACGTGTAGATAGAGAGGGGGACAAAACTCCGGACAGACAGGTCGACAAATTTCCATCCCTGTTTCAGAGCTTCTGCGAACTCCGGGCCTATATAAAACTCTGCAATTTTTTGAATTGTTCTGTTTATATCTAGATCTGAATCGAATTGAAATCTTCTTAAAACTTCAAAATTGACCGAAAACGGCACTTTATCCGGGGAGTGAAGCCCTCCCAAATGTGCAAGGGCGGAAATTCCAATTTCAGCGCATGAACGGAGTTTTTCGTAAATCAGCCAGGGAAAAGGGATGCCGAGGAGGGGTTCATGATTTCCGTGAGATCCGCAGTGATGATAGAAATACCCAAGACTATCCCGTGAATAAAGGTCCTCGAGAGGTTTTTTTTCCTTTTCCGATATATGGTTGTGCAGTGCCGAACCCAAAACAGGAATATCCGAGTATAAAGAATGAGAGTAGGGGCTCTCCCATCCCTCCGTAAGAAGAGAGTTGCCCTCCACATCAATCCCGTCTTTGAGAAGAGGCCAGAGATATTTCCGCTCTCCATAGAAGGACTCCAGCCTTGTGATGATACGAAAATCCGGATTCACTTTTGAGGCGGCATCGCGGAGAAGAATAAAAAAGTCAGCGATATTATTTGAGGCCGCTTGAGCAATATGTTCATCGGAATTCCATTCCCGTAAAAGATAGGCACCGCCGTTTCGACCGACATAGAGAGATTTTGTGTGTTCAAAACCCGCTCCGCTGTCATTGGTCCAGATCGTCAGATACTCGAGTTCGGGAACTTCCTCCAAGATTTTTGTAATCATGTCCTCGTAATGTTTTTTCACAAGCGGATGTGCCAATGCAAGACTGAACCGGGGTTTAAAGCTCCGGAAGGGATGGTCCACCCTGGCCCCTCTTAGAGTTGGATATTTCTCAAAAAAAACTTCCGGAACCGATCTGGGTTCAAAGCATAGGAGACCGGGTTTCAGGCCGTACTTGTTTGCCAACCGGGCATTGTCCTTGAGCAATTCGAGATTGGCATAGAGGTCATCTTCCGGATAGATCCCCTCATTTAACTTGCTCGAGACAAACTGGTCCAATGCCGGACAGTAGGTGTAAAAATCAGAATAGAATTCTCCTTTTACTCTCTGCTCGGATGAATTTGGGAAGGCCAGAGCATTGACCTCGATATGCGAGAATCCCAAGCGGGCATATTCGCGGATATACTGTTCCCTGTTGAAATTCCGGATGATGCGGGCATATTGAGTGAGGAAAAGATCAAATGTCGATTTTTCGCGCGAAAAACTCATGAACCGGAGCCAGTTTTTAAGCCCAGAAACATCGTTTTCCATATGACTTCCGAAAATATCGGAAAAATTTGCGTAGAGAAAAAAAGGTTTGGAGCTGGAGAGAAGAACACGGCTGTCGGAATCGATGTCAAAATACACCCATTCTCTATTCGAAGGAATATCAAACGACCGGTTGGAAAGCTCTTGAAGCCTCACCTTGTCCATCACACCTAAATAAAGAGACCCCCGGTCAGAATTCTTATGGTTAACAGGGACAGCCTCGATGTCTGCTCGCGGGCACAGATCCTGCTTCATTTCATTTGCAATTGTTTTTTCAACAGGGCAGCCCCCCTGCGGAATATAGATTTTACGGATATGTCCCATCATCTCTCGAAGTTTCATGGCGCGCTCCTTACGCTATTTTATGCCGAATCCACCTCCCCCGTCCACCGCCAAGATAAAGCTTTTCGATTGCGTCCTCGACAAGAGTTCTGGGAAGATGATGGAGAAATCACTTAAAAAAAATCTGAAGAGGATGGAAAAAGCGACATCCGAGGATTTAGCCTTACCGAGTTGTTCATCGAGAAGAAGAATTAGGGCCAGGCCTTCCAAACATGAAAAACTTTCTACAGAATTCAATTAATATCGAGAAAGTTAT
>JAUWVG010000291.1 GCA_030617525.1 Candidatus Aminicenantota bacterium
CGGTAAGTGACGCATCGTATGCAATTAATATTTGATCCTTTATGAATGCTGTAGCTTCGAAAAAACACTGCTGCATTTTTTTGATAACCGTTTCCTCGGACACTGTCTTGGAATACTCGAGAAAAGGGAGAAGACATGAAGCAGAAGTAAAAAGGACTGGCGTCCCCGATTCGATATCAGGTTTTAACCCCTCAATTGATTTCTTTAGTTCTGCCTCTCCTTCAGCCTTGAACCCTCTAATAAATGCAGGCTCCCCGCAGCAGTATCCGCTTTTTATCTTGGCTTCAAATTGGAATTTTTCCAGAAGCTTCAATGCCGATTTTATTTCAGAGGAATTAAAAAAGTCTCCCGTACAGCCCGAAAAAACAACAACCGGCCTGTCTTGATTGCCTTTTTTTATAGATATTTCTTTTTGTTTTAAAGGTTCAAAGCTCAGATGTTTCAAATTTGAAAATCCGAAAATGCCGGTAATTCTTTCAAAGAATCTAAAATTGAGCAGTGCCTTCAAGAATCGACTTGATTTATGTGCCAAGCGCCCCAGCAAACGAGATTTTGATAGGATTTTCTCAGGAAACCTTGCGGATTTATGCAGATGCTTTTCTTCAAAATAGGCTTCCAATATTCTGGCCAAATCTATGCCAGTCGGACATTCACGTTTACATGTTTTACAGTGTAGACACAGATAAAAATATTCAAGTATGTCCGAACGATCAAATGGTTCTTTCAGGTGTCCTGCAATTACTTCCCTTAATAGATTGAGTCTTGCTCTTGTGGAGCCGATTTCCCCTTCAACACTCCGTGTTACCGGGCAAAAACCTGAACATTTACCACACCCAGAGCAGGATTCTATTTCATTAGTGAAATCATTCAGAGTGCCTGAGTCGATATGGCCATAGCCCTCGTAATATTTCAAGAAATCCTTAACCGTGTACTCTCTTTCGGGAACAACAGAAAGAGGATTAAGCCTGAAATTGGGATCAAAAATTTTTTTGATTTTCACAAAAAAAGGGTAAACATCACCCCAAAATTGTTTGAGATACGGTGTGCGAAGAAGGCCATCTCCATGTTCACCCGTAGGCACACCCTTGAGTTCTTTCGAAAGCAAGGCATGTTCCCTGCCTAGATTTTCGATTGTTTTTGAAAATTCTGGTGTCATGCGGTTCAAACGGGGTGAAAAATGGAGCAAACCTTGTCCAGCATGGCCAAACAGGGCAGCAGAAGTGTTATATTTCTTCAGTAAATTATTTAATCTCAAGACAAAATCCGGCAGCTTTTCTACGGGAAAGGCTGCATCTTCGATCCAGCGGGTAGGCTTTTTTCCGGGAAGACGGCCTAGATAAGCTGTTGCTGACCGACGGATTTCCCAAAACCAGGCAAGTTCTGTAGCATTTTCCGCAGTATAAAATCCATGGGCCGAAGCTCTCTTGGTTAATTCCTTGGCTCTCTTTTTCAATTCCCCCAAATCGTCCCCATCAAATTCCACAAGAAAAATAAAACGGGTGCCTTTTGAAAACCTGGAATATTTTTCGGGGTATTCGGAAGCGATAATCTGCAAAAATTCATCACCAAGAGCCTGAATGGTCGAAGGCTGCAGGTCTAAAAAGTTCTTGACTTCAGAAAACGCCGTCAGGTCATCTTTATAGTAGAGGAGGACGGCATTTCTGTATTGAGGCAATTCCAAAAGTTCGAGTTCGATTTCTGTGAAGATGCCAAGAGTCCCTTCAGAACCACAGAAGATCTTTGTCAGATCAATCTCTCCATCTTCCCTCAAAGTATCGAAAAGATTGTATCCGCATGAATTCCTGAAACTCTCAGGTCTATTTTTTTGCAGTATGAAGGACGCTTCCTTCAGCAGTTTATCGACTTGATTCTTGTATTTTGACGGAGCATAACCTTGACTAGTAACGGTCATCTCTTCTGCATCGGATGTAATAAGCTTCAAACTTCTGACATAGTTTTTTGTTGTTCCATAGCACAGGGAGTGTGCACCCCCTGAATTATTTGCAACCATACCCCCGATTGTTGCGTAATCTGAAGAGGAAGGGTCAGGAGGAAAAAACAATCCTTGAGGCAAGATTGCCTTCTGGAGATTCGTACGCACCAGCCCAGGTTCAACCGATGCAGTCTTTTTCCGGGAATCAACATGGATAATCCGATTCATATACTTTGAAAAATCAAGAATTATTCCTTCTCCGAGATTTTGGCCAGCAACTCCAGATCCCGCTCCCCTGGCCGTAAGTGGTATATTCTCCTGAGAAGCAATTCGAATAGACTGAATCACGTCTATTTTGTCTTTAGGACAAATTACAGCTGCGGGTAGTAGATAACATATTGACGCAGAGTAGGCATAGATACGTCTTGTCAATTCGTCAAAAAAGACGTCTCCTTTGATATTTTTGACAAGGCGGTTTTTTACTGAATTACTAATTTCCAAATTTTATTTACTTCCGTTTTTGGCTTTATTGGCTCCATTTTTTTGCAATACGTTCGACAGCATCCAATGACCCTTGAATTTCTTCATCACTGTGAGCTGTGGAAATAGCTCCATACCCGTGAAATGTGTTGAATCCTTCCTCAAGCATGGCCAATTTGAAGATTTTCTCCCTCAATTCTATATCACTTGTTTTAGGGTTCCAAATCTGTTCCGGAAATCTCAGTTTATCGAGTTTCTCATTGAGAAAATTAACTCCAACAAGAGAACTCTTTGTGCCACGAGGTCCACCTCCACCTGTACATTTGACTGGAATGTCATAACAAGAAAATATCTCTTCAATACCAGATCGGACTCTCTCTCCGAGACGGCCAATTTTGCTGTAGATGTCTTCTTCATTCTTGATGAGATATTCAAGAAACGTCAAACCTGCCAGCATAGATGCCGGATGTGCAGAAAAGGTTCCTCCTTCGAATTTGACCCGATTGATAGGATTGGTTTCCGGGCTGAAAAGATCCAAAACATCTCCCCTGCCGGCAACGGCACTGACTGGCATTCCCCCTCCTATAGCTTTTCCAAAAATAGTCAAATCAGGATCGATACCGTACAGGCTTTGAAGGACACCCGCATGAAATCGAAATCCCGAGATAACTTCATCAAAAATGAGAAGAGAACCGTGACGAGACGTCAATTCTCTGACTTTATTCAGATACTCTGTTTGCCCGAAAAGAAATCCTCCAGCGCCAATGAAAGGCTCAATAATAAAACAGGCAATTTTGTCCCCGTGCTCATAAAATGTTTTCTCCAAGTGTGCTTCATCGTTGAATTTTGTCAAAATAATCGTTGAATCGACATAAGATGAAAGCCCCGCCGACTCAATTTGATTCAATCCATCTTCATACTCTGTTATCCCTTTAAGGACATAGGGTTGAGCGCCGTGCCAACCCCCACCGACTTTCACAATCGTATCCCTTTGCGTAAACGCCTTGGAAAGCATGATGGCATACATTGATGCCAGGGTTCCGCTTGTTGTAAATCGGATCTTGTCGGCAGAAATCTTATCCAGGATCAGTTGAGCCAGCTTGAATTGAAATTCACCAGGAAATCCGGTTATTAGACCCTGGCCATAAGACATGTATTCTTTGAGAGCATCGAGGACAATCGTCGGGTTGTGTCCCAGAATATTAGCGAAATGGCCCTGCCAGAAATCGACATATGTGTGTCCATCTATATCTGTTACTTTCGATCCTCCGGATTGGATATCATAAAATGGATAGGGAGAAAAAAGTCGAAGATTATGGCTTCCCCCTTTGATAAGACTGCGGCTTGCTGACGCAAAAACTTCAGCGGATTTTTTGTGTCTGCTCTTATATATCTCGATAAGCTCAGCAAGTATCGACTCTTTATCTCTCATCTCTCTCAACCTGAATAATTCATATAAAATGTCTATATTTCACATAATACATATAATATCAAGGGTTTACTTAAGTATTTTCGGTGAGCATACAAATAACTTTGTTCTCCCATTGTTATATTCTATCATAATCGACATTTTTTCCCTTCCAGTCGAGACGATTTCACCATAGCCTACCATCTACGGCAAACTCGACTCGTGAATTATCCAGTTTAAATCGGCAGAAAGTTATCTGACTCCTCACACAGATAGTGTTCACGCTAGACGTGAGTGGAAGAACGAGCCGATTTTTATTTAATGTATCCGTAGAGCTTATTCGCCAGGGTTTGATCAATCTTACTCAATTGTTCCCATATCCGACGCGCACTGAAATTGTCTTTCAAATTCAAGAAACATATTCCCAGGTTATAGTAAGCATTTCCGTTCTCAGGACTGAGTTCGATAACTTTTTCGAAGGGTTTAACAGCCGGATCCCACTTCTTCTGCTGCATGTAGCCAATGGCAATGCCCATCCAGGCATCTGCATTTTCAG
>JAUWVG010000060.1 GCA_030617525.1 Candidatus Aminicenantota bacterium
AATCACAAAGAAAAACAAATGAAGAAAAAAATCATACTTCCTCACGCCATGATTCCCAAATATGGGATAACAATAAATTATAATTGGAATGGAGGGTTTAAAATGAAAATCAGATTTTTAAGTTTATTAATCGTGTTTGCTTTTCTATTAAATTGTGGTTCTATCACCCATAATGAGCCAAAGATTTATGTTGACGGCATGGAGCCAATGATGGACAGAGACACTAATGTGGTGCTTGCCGAGATAGAAGATAAGTGGGAGTTTCAATGTAACAAGTTTTGGACAACACAGAATCCCACACTTCAAGACGTTTCTAGAGAAATTAAAGGTGATTCAGCATTTACAGAACAAGAGGCGGGTCAGATTTTTTCTCCAAAAGGAGAATATAAAGTTATGATTTATTACAAATTACTCAGAACGGATACTATCGCACGTGGTTCTATTTCTTCCATGGGTGCTAGCCTGCCTCAGGCGGGTGAAAAAAATGTGGATAAAAGTCATGCATACATTAGAGTGGTTTTTAGAGATGATAAGCTTGTTCATTTTCATGTATGGCGTGATTAATAAATAGGTGAAGTATCCTCCAATTGGATCTGACACTCCTAGACTTCCAATCTGAGTGTTTTTGCAGGATCGATGAGGCCGGCCCTGATCGACCTATATCAATCCCGCGAGGAAGCAGTCCGCTGATACAAGATGAACCCTATTTTTGTAACGATTCACACCAGATTCTTTAATGACTTGATAAACATAGGGAATTTTTAACCGGTCTCTAAAGTAATAAAGGTATTTAGAAATCTCAGTCCCTGAGATCTTGGCTTCAACCGCAAACCAGGGCTTTTTATCAATTGTAACGATAAAATCCACCTCTTTTTTATCGACATTCCGGAGGAAGTGAAGCTCAGCTTTATAGCCCTCATAATCATTTAGGAAATGGCAAAACTTTAAGAGATGAGAAGCGATGAGATTCTCGAATCTTGCTGCTGGATTTTCGATTTCGGACCAATCCCAGAGATAGAGTTTTGGCTCCTTCTTTATTGATCGTACCGTTTTACGGGCAAAAGGTAAAATTCTGAAATTGTAGTAGAAGGCTTCCAGAATGTTCAGCCAATGAGAGACAGCCCTGTGACTCACCTCCAAATCTTCTCTAATTGAGTTTATTGACAAGAGTGAGCCTACTCTATCCGGCAACAGATCACTCAGCAGCTGCATTGATCCCAAATCTCTGATTTGTTCTGTATCCGTAATGTCCTCGCGGAAAAGTCTTTCTACTTTTTCATTATGCCATCGTCGAAGAAATCTTGAACTCTCTTTCAAAAGAGGCTCCGGAAAACCACCAAATTCAAATAACGCATCAAATTCAGATTTGAAAAACTTTTCACCTAAGGGCAATTCCTGAGAAATTCCAATCTTATTCTTTTTATTCAATAGCTCCGCAAGAGAAAAAGGATGCAATCGATAGTAATGATATCGCCCCTGAAGAGAATCTCCACCCCTTCTATAAACATCCAGACGGGAACTTCCAGTGACTAGAAATTTGTATTTGTGTTTAAGTTTATCGTATTCTCCCTTTATAAGAGTTTTCCATTTTCTGTATTTATGAACCTCATCCAGAATAATCAATTCTGTTTCACCGGGCCAATCGGATTGCATGATGCTCTTTCTATCACTTCTGCTATCCCAATTATAGTAAGCAGAATTTTGGAATTTTTTTGCCACAATTTTGACTGCAAATGTTGTTTTTCCCACTTGGCGAGCTCCGCCGATGAAGACCATTTTTTCACGCAAATCTTCAACTGCTGGACCCGTTAAATATCTATTTTTTAGCATACTGGTATTTTAGCTCCTTTTTTGTGGGAAATCAAATTATTTTGCGTATAAGCAAAATTATTCGCTATTTATTTTGCTTACAGGCAAATATTTCATTATGTGTATTGACAAAAAATATAAACAAACACAAAGCCTAATTCTATCCATCCGATATCATCTTCCTAAGGGAGTAAGAAGGGAGTAAGGAAGGGAGTAAGAGTAAGGGGTCAGACCTGCGCAACTAACTCTAATCAGGTGAGATCCCTCTTAATTTTCCCACAAATATAGCCTTAATTGAGAATTTTTGGCCTTCAAAGCGTCTAATTAAGAGAGAAGAAAAATGGTCCGGGCTTATCGCTATTTTTTGCCAGGTTATACCTGGCATCTGACTCAGAGATGTCATAAAAGGGAATTCCTCCTCAAATTTGCAAGAGATCGACGAAGATGGCGCCATTGGCTTTTTCAGTCAAAAAAACGATATGGACTACGTGTTCTCAATTATACAGTGACATCGAATCATATCCACCTGCTTGTATATGATGATGGAAGAAAAAATGTGATTCCCCGGTCCATGCAATTGATCTCAGGAAGGGTGGGCCAAGAATATAATCAGAGAAAATTCCGAAATGGATCATTCTGGGGGGATCGTTATCATGCAACTGCAGTTGAAAGCGGATTACATTTAATGAGTTGTTTGGTTTATATGGATTTAAATATGGTCCGGGCAGGGATTGTCAGGCACCCATCAGAATGGGAATGCAGTGGTTACCATGAACTCCAGAATATTCCGAAAAGAAAAAGGATAATTGACTATACTTGCTTGATAAACCTGTTGGAACTAAATTCTTATACAGAACTTAAAACAACACATCAGAGCTTAATAAATGAAGCGCTTAAAAACAGAAATCTTATTCGAGAAGAAAGATGGACAGAAAGTCTCGCAGTGGGAAGTCAGACATTTATTGAAGATATAAAAGGAAAACTGGGTGTTAAAGGAATGTATCTCCCGGTCTCGGAAGAAAAAGGAACTTGGAAGATTAAGGAAGAAACACTTACGAAAAGGGACTATTTCGACACTAAAATTAGCTGATTAATCGATGCTGGGGGGGGCAAATCAGAGTTAATTCAAACTTTATCAGTGAGTTACATAGGTCTGACCCTATTCATTGAATATTCACTTTACGACCCTATTCACGTATTCACATTCGGTCTTATCCTCAAGCTTGTCGGAGACTACGTTTTCATCTCTAAAAGCTGCTCGAAACGACTAAAGACAAGCGTTCTCCGGCGCAAATCTGCAATATTTCGGATCATATTACGGGCGCGTTTGATACTGAATTGTGGCGGGAATTCAATTTCAGGAAGGGCTGCAAACAACCGAGACCTTGCTTGACTTAAATAGAGGATGTCCAGCAAGGCTTTCTCGGGTAAGGCCATCTTTACATGTTGTTCACCTCTCTTTTCATACCCGAAGAAGAAGCTGCCTGGGATATGATGAACCGAAATCGTTGCAACCGGAGTCTCGTAAGTTCTCGTCCGTGCCAAAGAGACGCAGTAGATGACTTCAGGGATCTGTGAGATCATATCGTGGTAATAAAGTGCACTTTGTAAGGACACATAACTCGGGAACGGAGCCGTCATATGGGGGACGAGTGCCAATGGCTCTAGGCCTTCGGTCATAGTCCAGAGCCCTCTCATGAGTCGTATGACATGTCCATGTTGAGCCAAACGTTCAAGCAACTTGCTTGCATGGGATGTCCGTATGTCGAGTGCGACCATGACATCGGCTGTCCGAAAAACCGGCTGCGCAATGGCTTTGATTTTTCCCAGAGCCTCCGAAAGCGTCATTGGTTTGATCCTCCAAGGGCCTCAACCACTGCCAGAATCATGCTGTCCCAAAGTTCCGGGGAGGAGTATTGTGCTTGATACTCTGGATGCAGACAGGAAACGACTTGACCCATGAACATGTCATACGACACCGCCCACACATTATCCTTTGCCTGATTTATATACTTCGCGGCCTTGTCGTATGCGACCGCAGGATCGACTCCCGAAGTCAGCAAGAGATGGAGGTCGAATACATCTCTTGCCTGGATCTGCCGACGGGTTGCCAAGGCGATCACTTTCTGGACATAAGCATCCATTTGCTGATAGTGGCTTGCTAAAATTGGTGCAAGTTCGTATGCGTGGATCAGGTTTGCATCTACGGAGTCAAAGGCCAAGTCGGTCCTCATTCCCCGTCGTGAAAACTCTATTTTTGTGCGGAGTAAAACACTTGATCGTGGAATCACAAGCGCAAACTTCCAGCGTTGCGTCGTGTCTATTTGCTTGGGAGACGACCTCTCCTGAATTTTTATCCCCTTGACTTCGAGAATTTGTTCGATGGTTTTCGACTCGAGTATCCGGCTCATGACATCCTGCAGTTTATCTTTTGATAGCGCTGCACTTACGTCCAAGTCCATGTCCTCTGAGTATCGAAAACTTTTGAAAAAAAACCGAAGATTGCAGCCTCCTTTTAAGGCATAGTGCCTTTTATCCACCTTTCTCCCCAACAGGTCTAAAAGGATCAGATGAAATAGCTCAATGGCTGCTTTCGGAGAGAATAACCTCATGCTTTCTCCTCGTCATATATAATACGCATAGATGACATATATGTCAACTACATGTAATGACAAAAAATATAAACAAACACAAAGCCTAATTCTATCCATCCGATATCATCTTTGACTTCTCCTTCTCCAATTCTACAAGCTGGCCTTGATCTGAAATGCTCTTCAGCCGGTAAAAAGAGCCTCCGATGGGGATCTGCCGGATTCCCTGATGGAGAGTGATCCATTCGTCTTTCTTTTTTATTTTCAGCTCTAAAATATTTGGATTGGTCGAATCCTCAGGAGTAAAGAGAAAATCCCCTGTAGGGTCCTGGATCTCGATAGCATACTCCTTTTTCCCATCAAAAAAGAATCCTTCATGGTTCTGGCTGAATCCTCGGAACAGGATTTCCGGGAATAAGTCATCTTTGGTTTCTTCCGCTGGTCTGGCAAAAAAGTAAAAGGTATAGAAGCCCCGGCCTCCGGCGGCATAAGTTATGTTGAGACGCATCTTTGTCGTCTGTTCGTCATCTGTGACGGGTTCGTTGAGCAGTGGGATATCTTTTCCCTCGTCGTTTGTCAAATCAAAATCGCGATTAGAGTCCAGAATCAGATGAACTTTGTCGGATGATGGTGATGGATATGCGATGAGCATAGTCCCATTGGGAAGCAGGCCGATCCGGGCTTCTGCCGGAATATCCGCAGGCATTATTGTTTCTTCTGTTTCTATCAGGGATTTGACTTTTTGGTTTGAGAAATCAATGGTAATAACCGGTCGAGTCTGCTGAGTCCGTTTCTGTGAAAGTGGAATGAAGAGAACGTGCTGAGGATCTTCCGGGTTTGAGAAATGAGCCTCAAGAAAACGGTCTATCTTTAAAAAATCGTTTGTGGCGTACCGGGTGAATCCCAGCTCATCGATCACCACATATATGGGAAAGGACATTGGCCGTTCAGGCAAGCGGCCGTATACTTGGTAGGAAGGGATAAATTCTCCTTTCCCTTCGACAACCTGCCGCCAGGTGAGTTCATATTCTGCGATCACTTTTTTCGCTTGATCAACACGATTGGCATCATCGATATTTATTCCAATGACCGCAAAAGGTTTGTCCTCGAATCTTTGTATCATTTTTTTTATATCCGGGAATTTTGCGATACACGGCTTACACCAGACGGGCCAAAAGTCGAGAAGAAGAACCTTTCCCCTGTAGTCGCTGAGGTTAAACGACTGTCCTTCCATGTCGGTCATCTCCATGTCGGGGGCGGGTTTTCCTATGGCTGTTGTCGGCAGGTTGCTTTCGGCGAGTTCAATCCAGCTGCCGTCCTCAGCAATCGCTTTGAACTCAAATAATTTATCCTCGAGCTGTGCCAGCTCAAAGAGTCGTTGGGATTTGGCTGTTCCGGGGATATCCTGTTCGCTTTTTAAGCCAAGTGAGACATACACGTTGACAAGTTTTTCCAAAATAAAACGCCCGCGCAAATCCCCGTCCATAAGTTTGACTTTATAATCTCGATTATTCAGACGGAATTCGCCTTCGTATCTATAATTGGAGCAGATGAAGATATTCTCTCTGACCTTACCGTCAGGCCCTTTGTTGACTGAATAACCGATTTTATAGGGCAGCCACTCGATGCGCTCTTCAGGTTTATCGAAGGAGCGGGCGACTTTCACGACAGTCCCATCTTTCCAATCCTCACATAAAGGAAGGTCAAAGGCGGCATCGTCGGTGAGGTCGTGGTTCATGTTCACATCCAGGGTCAGTTTGATATTCTGAAGGTCATTGTCTTTTTCCAAGAGTCCGAAGAAAGGGCCGGCGTAACTGAATGTGAGTTGGGTGTTATTTGGGAGCGGTTCGGGAAGTTTAGGTTTATATTTCTCCAGGGCTTCAGTAAGTGTTTCTTCTTCGAAAACAAAACTCTGTCCAACAGAGAGCATTTCGTTATCATTACGTGTGAGTGAAACATGGAAAACATCCGGTTCTTTTGAACTGCAGGCGATTCCTGCAACAATTAGCCAGATGCCCAAAATGAAAAACAGAATTCCAAGTGATCGTTTCATGTGTCCCTCCTTTTACATCAAGCGTATGCAACTATTTTAACTAAAAAAGGAATATTTTTATACTCTATATTGAATACCCCTCTTGCAGCAAAAATGTTTCCCTATCTCTGCTACAATTGTCCATATAAAAGGACAGATAATGAGCTAAAATACATCTATCTACCAGGCTCCACTTGGCATAAAGTTTGCTATATGAAATATGATGGGTAGAATATAGAGGGGAGTCCATTGTGAGAAAATATACAATCATTTTAGCAATATTAATATTAGGCATAGCTATCCTCGCCCAAGAAATCCAACAGGAAGCCGTTGCCATTAATATTGAAGTTCCGGTCAGAGTCTATAAAGGGAACGATTTTATAGACAATTTGGCTATCACGGACTTTGAGGTCTATGAAGAGGGAATTCTCCAGAAAATTGAGGCCGTATATTTGATAAAAGAGGCGACCATTAAAAGGGAGGAAATACCCGAACCAGAACAGATTAGAAACGTACCTGAAGTTTCAAGACATTTTCTGTTTCTATTTGAAATCATTGACTACCTTCCCAAAATAAAAGAGGCTTTGGACGAATTTTTCTTAAATGTTCTCGTGCCCGGAGATTCTCTCCTCGTCGTAACACCCATCAAAACATATAATCTTAAAGACGATGCTTTTGCTAAACTCCCCAAAGAACAAATGGCTGAGCTGCTGAACAAAAAAGTAAGGGCAGACGTGATAAAGGGAAACGCCTATTATAAAAGTTTGATTAGAGAATTATTTAGTCCGCTGACAAGCACGCGAGAATTGCGAATGATGCTTCTGAGGCAGTTAAGAGACAATAAACAATTTGATGAAAAGGGTCTTCTCCAAGCGGCTGAATATTTGAAAGGCTTAGCAGGCCAAAAACACGTTTTCCTCTTCTATCAAAAGGAGGGGATTCCCATTTCAAGAGGCATGCCAAGTTCTGATAGATTTGAATTGATGAAAAGTGTAGATTTTGACGAAAATATGATAAAAGAGGCTTTTTCGGATTCATCCATATCGGTCCATTTCCTCTATATCACAAAAGAGAACAGCTCGGCTTATAATCTATCGGATCCAAGATCTATGAGAGGCATGGAGATACTCGACCAGTCAGCGCCCATTTTTGGTGCCTTTAAAAAGATGGCTCAGGTAACGGGAGGAATTGCGGAAAGTTCACAAAATATCTCCTGGTCTTTTAATCAAGCTGTAAAGGCCTCTGAAAACTACTACCTTCTCTATTATAAGCCACAGAATTACATGGTTGACGGGAAATTTAAAAAGATAGAGGTCATCGTTAAAGGTCAGAACTATAGAGTCATCCACCGTTCGGGGTACATAGCTGATTGAAAAAAGGGTGAAAAAATATTTTATTTTCCTGATCGTTTTGGGATTTGTTGTCCTATCCCCGCAAAAGCTATTATCGAATGTGTTTTCAATAAAACTGGGCATGGGTTTATCCTATGGGGGACACGTCAATGATATATGGACGACAACAACTGATTATTTTATTCAGGGAACTGATAAAGATGTGAAGAAGTTCTCCACTGTTCAGATGTTTGTTGAAATCGTATTCCCTGTTTCTCGAAATTTTAGTTTATCCGTGGGAGCCGGAAATTTTTCTAAAACGTTAAAAGGAACAAAAGGAATATTCACTTTACCGGATTCGAGTGAAGTGTCAGGAGATTTTTTCTCTACTCCTGAGTTCAATTTTCAATCAATCCCAGTTTTAGTGACTGCAACCTGGTCTTATTCAGTCTGGCCTGAAGCTCAAGTGTATGTTTTAGGAGGGGTTGGGTATTATTTCAGCAAGTTTAATATCTATAACCGCAATATAACTTATAATCTTCAAGGACCTTCTTCCACTTTAAACTATTTCCCCCTGGAATATCGGGGCAGCGCAGATTCATGGGGTTATCATGGTGGAGCAGGTTTTGAAGTTAATATGGGGGAAAATTTTTTCTTTTTTATTGAATCCGTTTACCGCAGCGTGAAATTCAAGAAACTTAAAAGTATTTTTGCGATTGATAGTAGATCAGATGCCTATGATATCGTCAAAGAACAACTTGGAGAATCTGCAGCGGAATCAACGTTTATCTACTTTATCAATTGGGGCGGAGATGAAAATTGGGGTGATATTGTCTATTCAATAAATAATATTTTCCTTTCTGAGATTGTTTTCCGGGCTGGATTAAGAGTTAGATTTTGACTAAACATTCTGGAGTCGATTAACATATTAAGAGAAAACGGAACATGTGAAGGAGGATCAAATGAAAAAAACTGTATTGTGTTTTTCGACTTTATTATTCTTAATTTTCTTTATGAATCCTCTTTTTTCTACTGAATTAAAAATAGAGGATATTAAAGCGGAGATTGAAAAACATTTTGAACAACCCAAAGGAGGAATTAAGTTTGCTGCCGAGATAGAATCCAGTTCTTCTCTTGCGACGCTTGGCAATGACTTTTTTAAAAAGAACAAACTTTACATTGATTATATTTCCAAACAAAGCAAAGAGTACATGGAAAAAATTCTTTATTTGTTTGAGCTGTATCTCCTCTCAAAAGGGAAAAAAATTGCCGAGTTTGTAGAAAAACCGAGAGAAGAAATATCGATTCATGACCTGAAGGCGACTGGAGTAAGATTTTTCTTTC
>JAUWVG010000341.1 GCA_030617525.1 Candidatus Aminicenantota bacterium
GCCAACGCCTGTGTACATGGCCTCCCCTTTTCCTGGGTCGAGCTCGCTCACATCAAAAAATGTGATCTTTCTGTGATCCCGCATGACATTATCGGGAATAAAGGGCATATAACGGAAAATATGGGAGCTCGTGAAGGAAAAATCAGGAGGGTTTGTGATATTTATGTGGACCTTAACTCTGTTTAAAAGCCATTTTTTCCCATACTGCTTTAAGCCGGCCTGAAGGGAGGGAGATGCCGTTACCGCCTCTCTTAGCTCTTCCTGTGTTTTGGTGATTTCCTTTTCCCATTCTTCATAGCCGGAAGGCAGGTCGAGTTTGTACTCTAATGGATTTTCCAGCAATTTGAGCCAAAGATCGCTTTTGTTGATCTCATAATAGTGCTGGTCCAGTAAAATCATGTAGACGGGAATTTTTTGTGTAAATTCAAAATTCTTTACGGCGTTGGTCAGGGCACGAAGATAAACCCCTCGAGTCATCCTGTACGCAATTTCATCGGGATCTCCTTGGCCGTTAATACCTTTGTAATCATGGATCCAGAGAACATGATAATCTTGAGCCTCAAGAATCATTCGGGCAAGCTCGAGCTGGAACTGTCCACCGATAACGTAATATACATCGTTTCCCGGCGTGAACTTCTCTTCGACGGCTTTTTCCAGGATGGCATTCAGTTTTTCTTGTGTGTCTCTGTCATCATATTTCAAGGCATAATGCATGGGAATCCAGACGAGTCTAGTATCTTCCCAGTATTTTAGTGACCCCTGCCGGTTTTCTTCCATAAACTCTATGAGTCTTTGGAAGATATGTTTCACAGCTGGACGATCTTTCGGAGAAATCTCTGGGTGATTTTCCACCCATTTGCTGAAACGCAGGTAAGCCCTGTTACCGAGACCGAGTAGGGTGTCGGTTTTTTTCCACTCACCTAGAAGCCGATTGTATGGCAGGATCACATCGTCGAGTAATATTTTTCTCGCCTGTGTTGAAATGTAAGCTCCTGAGATGTTTTCACCAGAGTCGTTCCCAGATCCTGTGGCGATGTTGAATGCTCTCTCGAGTTCTTTGTGAAAGAAATCGATTTCAGCACGAAAAGTGCGGCCCTGGGGGAAATCTTCGCTCTTCATTTGAATATGCTTCTTGAACTCTTGGAGTTTCTCGCGGAATAACTCTATGTGTTCCTCGTCGGTTTTGCGTTTTTGATCGAAGAAGGGTGTCGTGAATCGGTTGATCCAATCAGCTGAGAACCGTATCTTTTTAAGAGACTCCTCAAGCTCTGGTGTGGGCTTATATATGACTTCTTCCTCCTTCGGCGCTTTGGGAAGCCGCACATAGTCCAATCTGGGCCGGGTTTCTCCCATGTATTTCTGTCCGATGGGGATTTCGAGGCCGATGCTAAAGGTCGGACCGGCTTTGGGAATCCAGTCAATACGAATTCTCCCCCCCCGTCCAAAGGGTCCCCCTCTCCTTCCGGGGATAAGCAAAGAAAGTATAAAGTACCCCTTTTCTTTTTCGAAAGAGTAATCGACACCTGCCTGGAGATGCAGAATATTGATCGTCCCAAGCAAACGCAATCCTCCATCCGCTTTTCCCCCGACAGCTTTGACGTATCCCTCTCCAGTGAGGCCGAATATACCCGAGATCGGATTCAGCACATCACGGTAGATGCCGAGGTGGAATTCCCCACCGAATGTGCTGCCTCCACTACTGTTCCAGTCGAAAAGTGCGCCAAGGTGGGGTTTCCATTTCTGGGGGAATCCCATCGATTTGATCCATTCGTCCTGTTCCGGAATTGTTTGGGTTTGCGCCTGTGCTAATGATGAGAATAGGACGATATGGATGAGAAAAAAGAGAGTTATGTGGTGATGATTGAATTTTTTCATGGGATTTTTCCGGTTTCTTTTGATGTTAGACTATCGAAATGGGCATTAAATGACAAATTTACACCAGTTGAGCCGAACCTGTATTAACATTTGAGGTATAAAAATCAAACCATCTTTTTGTGTCAAATGACACTATTGGATTAGAACTGCTGTGATTATTTCTTTTTTTCTTTTGGAATTATTTGTTTGACGTTTTGCAGTCTGTGGGGATTTGTGCCCAGAGTTTCGATCGAGACCTTGCCCTCTGGGGTAAGATCGATCTTGGCCGTGTGGATGAGGTAGCCCTCGCCTTTGTTTTCTTCCTCCTCCAAAGTGAACTCGATATAACCGAATTCATAATCCCTTGAGCGTGATGTGGCTCTTGCAACTTCCCACCACAGGATTGGACGGTTGGTGATGAGCCGGACAAGGAGTCTTCCATCTTCCAATTTAAACATCCGAGCGATGTTGAGGGGCCACCGGAGAGTGCCGGTGTAGGCCACATAACCCACTGTCCTCTCCCGCATATCTTTCAATAGAGCTTTGTTTCCGCCCTTCATGAGAGTCTCATAGAGATTCTTTGTCTCCAAATCAGTTGTCCAGTGATTGATGACCATCGTCAGTCTGCCTGTTTTTCCTGTAACTGGGCCGGACATTCCGATGACATTACCGGTGAAACGGACTTCCATCTTTTCCTCTTGAGCAAAAGTCATCGGGGACAGAGCGGTAAGGCACAGACATAAAATCGCCAGAAACACTAAAGATTTTGTTTGAAGTTTACTCATTCATCTCCTCCTTGTTTAGTTTTGTCTCTCGTGAAGATTTTTAATGTGCATGTTATTTTAATAAAAAACAGAACATAAAATCAATTGTACTTTGGTTCAATATAAATCCTAAATCCAAAATCCCAGAAGGCTTGACCGCACCACAGCTATTTGTATATGCTTTGTAATAGAAGGAGGGAGACCCATGGGTATGAATCGCAGGGAATTTCTTGAGAGGTCGGGATGTATTGCTCTCGGATTTTGGCTGTTCAATCAGGCTTAGTGGGGATGGGCTTAAACTCAATATTTCCCAATGGACAGGAAGAATTCGGCTATGGGCCCCTGAGAAAGGACAGAAAGAAAGTTCTCGACCTTCCCAAGGGTTTTTCCTATAAAGTGATTTCCAAAGGTGGGGATAAAATGGATGATGATTTTTATGTCCCCTATCTCCATGATGGGATGGGCGCCTTTCCCGGGCCTGATGGGCTGACGATCATTCTCCGCAACCATGAGTACCGTTTTGGAAATCCCGATTGGGTTGGACCATTTAAAGGCAAAAAAAAGCTCTGGGAGAACCTGGATAAAGAATTGATCTACGATACTTATCCTGATGGGAAACCTTTATTAGGATCAGTGACAACCCTAGTCTATGACACCAAAAAGAAAAAGTTGATCAGCCAGCATCTGAACCTCATCGGCACTCTCAACAACTGTTCGGGAGGACCCACGCCATGGGGAACATGGATCACTTGCGAGGAGACTTGTGAGAATTCCGGAGATGTCTGCTTGAGGAATCACGGGTATGCTTTTGAGGTGCCTGTCTCTGTAAATCCGGGGATCGCAAAGCCGGTGCCTTTAAAAGCAATGGGGCGGTTCACACGAGAAGGTGTTGCCATAGACCCAAAGACAAACATCATCTTTCAAACAGAGGATAAAACCGACAGCCTATTCTACAGATTTATACCGAATAATCCTGAAGGATTGACCGAGGGGGGAAAGCTCCAGTGTCTTGCGGTGGTGGGGAAACCTCAACTGGATATGAGGAATTGGAAAGTTCAAAGAATCCCTCCTGGAGAGGTCTTTGATGTCTATTGGATCGACCTGGAAAATCCCGATGCCGATGAAGATGATCTTCGTCTCCGCGGATATGCAAAAGGAGCAGCACGTTTTGGAAGCGAAGAAGGCGTGTTTTACCATGATGGAGCGGTTTATTTTGTTTGTACGAACGGAGGGACGGATGCAAAGGGCCAGATATGGCGCTATTTTCCCAGCTCTTATGAGGGCAAACCACAGGAAAAAGATTCCCCAGGCAGGTTAGAGTTATTTGTGGAGCCCAACGATCCAAAGATCCTGGATCATCC
>JAUWVG010000137.1 GCA_030617525.1 Candidatus Aminicenantota bacterium
TTTCATATTCACAAAGACATTTATTTTACAATTATAAGGATTGGTTCAAAAAATTGAAACAAGAACCAACTGGCCTCCTGTTTAGAAGGAAAATTCGAAGCCGGCGTAAAAAGATCTGGGTTTTGCAGGGCCGTACACATAACCCGAATCCCTGTCTGCACCCATGTCCAAGTCTTTTTGATAAGAGTCCAGCAAATTGAAGATGCCGAAAAAAACATTGACAGAGCTGTTTTTAGCAAAATTGATTTTCTTGTGTAACTTTGTATTTATCACCCAAAAGGTGTGGGTTGTTTCCAGCCTGTCTTCCTTGATGTATCCTGCATAATGAGTGGCTTTCATTTTTCCGGTGTATTCTAAGGACAATTCGATTTTGAAAAGTTTGTTGTTGTGGCTCATAGATGCGTACCCGTATGTGTTGGGAGTTCTGAAAAATTCCCTGGAGTTAAACTCTGGTTCTGGTTCGTCGAGCCGGCTCTGTTGAAAAGTCCAAGCTGTCGATAGGGACAATATCGGCCCTAAGATCACTCCGAATTCTAGAGAAAACCCATAGACTTTTGAGCCTGATCCATTAATTCTCTCTAAGACTCTCGCGTTTTCTGTCCGATCGATTTCATGGAGGATGAAAGTGTTGAAGAGTTTATTATAGAAGCCCTCTATACTCATTTGCAATAAGTTTTGCCCTGATTGTCTCCCGTAGTCAAGCCCGCTGCTTAGACTAAAAGATGTTTCTTCCTTTAGATCCGGTGAATTGTTGATGATCATTCCTTCGCCGCCGACCTGAGTTATATGAAGATCTTCATCAAAGATTTGAGGAGCTCTAAATCCAGTCGAGAATGAAGTTCTGAAACTCAAGTCCTTCATGATGTTCATAAGAATGCTGACTCGAGGGGTTAAAATGATCTTCTTCAGGGTCGAATGTAAGTTTGCCCGCACGCCTGTTAAAAGAGAGAAGGCCTTTCCGATTTTGAAATCATCCTGAAGGAAAAATCCGCTCTCATGATAGGTGTCTTCGATGATTCTATTGTATCCAATGGCCTCATCTTTTATTTTGTCTTGTTTGTGCTGAATTCCGAGAGAAAAGACATGGTTTCCTGCCTGATAATTCAACTGACCGTTGACAAACAAGAGGGGATTTTTTGTTGTTCCGTAGGCATTTGGGTCCTTGTGGCTTCCATAATAGGAATGTCTGTCTGTATCCACAAACGATAAAGAGAGATTGTAATGGGTATTTTTTGAAAGAGAGTGATTCCATTCTGATGAAATACCAATCTGGTCTGTTTTTATCCATTCGGCTGAGCTTGCTTCGTGGGGAGGTTTTTCAAAGAGGTCTCCGCCTCTTCTTTCTTCAAAAATTCTAAAGAAGCTCAGCTTGAGGTTGCCGTCTAGTTTAGAAAAATAATTATAAAAATTGAGACCGAATGAAGTGTTGGATATTGTTCCGAGTTCAGAGAGACTGTCAGCGTTTAAATCGACAGGCTCTCTGTTTTGGTAGGATGCAAACAGAAAAGCTTTTGTATTTAAATCTTTGGAAACAAGGCTGGAATGGAAGCCAAGGTTTGTCAGAGGCTTTCCTGAAATCGCCTCTTGGTGCAGTTTCATAACAATTTTATTCTCCCTTGGCTCTTTGGTGATGACGTTTATCACGCCGGCTATGGCGTTGCCGCCGTAAAGAGCGGACCCGCCTCCTTTGACGATTTCAATCCTGTCAAGCATTTCTGCCGGGATTTGTTCTAAACCGTAAACACCGCTCAATGCGCTGACCACTGGTGAGCTGTCGATGAGGATTTGAGAATATTTGCCTTCCATGCCGTTGATCCTGACTTGTGTGAAGTTGCAGTTTTGGCAGTCATTCTCAACTCTGACTCCTGCTGTCTGGCAAAGGGCCTCAGCCAGGTTGGTTGCCGATTTTATTTCTATGTCTTGACTGGAAATCACATCTATCCTGACAGGCGTTTCGGCATAAAGCTTGGGAGTTCGCGTTGCCGTTACGACAATTTGCTCTGTGAGTAATTTTGACAAGACAATATTATATTTGAGTTTGTTTTCGTTAAGAAAAAATATTTCAGAGGAATATTCCAAAAATCCCTCGGCATAGACTTCAATATGGTATTTCCCCTCGGGGATTTGTGTTAATTCAAAGGTGCCGGATTCATCGGTCTCTACAGATTTTCCAATTTCTGGAATCAGCACTACGGCTTTGTTCACATAATCTGCGTCCCAATCAACAACTTTTCCTTTTATAGAAAAGAGTTGAGGTTGTGCCCCCCGGTGTTGATTCTGGTTTCGATGCTGGTTTTGGGCATGAAGAAAAGAACAGCAAAAAGATGCTAAAAAAATGAGTAATATGGTGAATTTGGGGAATTTTCTTTCCATTTTTCCCTCCTTTAAACTCAAAAATGGTTTAGGAATTTGAAAAATTCACTGAAAAGATGAGCCTAATCAGATGAATAAATAGGGAGGTTAAATTTGAGGAGGGCCGCGGGAATTGGGATCAATGGCATAGAGATAAGTATAATGGAAAAACTCGATTGTTTTCAGAATTCCCGAGAGAGATGGTTGGGGAAGGAAAAAAGTGTTGATTTGGTGTGTGGTAATTGAAGAGTTTTGAAAATGACAGGCAGGACAGTCGTCATCTCCAGAAATAGTCGTTTCTGAGTGCAGGAAATTGATCGACAGGATTGTGGAAACAAAAAGAAGCAGCAGGAGTATGCCGAAAAATTCCCTTCGCTTTGTAACCATAAATTCACCTAGTTAAATTTTGTCAAAAAAGTTGAAAAATGTCAATCCCCTGAACTTGTTTATTTTTGTTCGTAAAAATCCTCATTTCCGTTTTTTTCAGAGTTCTGGGAAGATGATGGAGAAATCCGTATGGAGGACGAGCGGGCATGGTTCATCTCCTTGTAAGGAGATGAGAGCGAGGAACGGAATCGAGCGAGTTTTCATCGCTGGTGAAAACGCAGCGTGATTTCTAGTCACTTTACAGAACTCGTTCTTGAAATCACGGAAATGAGGATGTTTGCGAACGAGTACAGGGGATTAGAAATTCAGCCTGAATCCTCCATAGATGGAAAAACCCGGGGCCCCGTATCCTTTGACGGTTTCATAGTCCACGTCGAAGATGTTTTCGAGCCGGAGAAAGATTTGTGTTGAGGAAAGGATTTCATAGGAGACAGTGCTGTTGACAAGAGTATAGGACGGCATGGTGACCCTTTCCGAAGTAAACCCTACAAATTCCATGTCATCCCGCCTTCCGATAGACAGAAGAGAAAACTCGATGTTCCCTTTTGTCAAAAAGATGAGATTTATTCTGCTTTGAAAGTGGCTGTTCGGCCTCCTCAGGAGAGAGGCCCCAGTATCTTTGTCTGCGTGATTAGCCGTCGTGTAACTGGCGTGGAAAGAGAGAGACTCTGTTATCTGTCCCATGAAGACGAACTCAAATCCCTTGGATTCGGCTTTGGCAATATTGATGTACCCTTCCAAAAAATCAAAATCAATGAGGTTGATATAGGTGTGAGAAAAATACTGGGCTTTGAGTGTGATTCTTTCGTTGAGGAAGGTCTGTTCCATTCCGATGTCCCAGCCAGTAGATTTTTCTGGTGCTAAGGTGTCATTCCCGATGGGGCCCCATAATGTCCCCGGCGCATAGAGCTGGTAGAGGGAGGGAGATTTGAATCCTGTGCCGATGGTGCCCTTGATCTTTGTCCCTGTGTTTTCAATCAAATAGGCAGGGGCCAGTCGAAACGTCAGAGATGATCCAAACTGACTGTGAATGTCCAGGCGTGTACCCAGTGTGGCATAAAATCGTCCACTGAAGCGGAGCTGATCTTGAATATAGAGGCCAGTTGTGCTGGCCTTCTGATGAGGAAACAGACTCTGGAAAGGCCCCCACAGCCCATTTGATGAGTATTCGGATTCCCCGTGCTCTTCCTGAAAATCGACACCAAAAGTCACGATGTTTGTTTCGTGGAGATAGAGGTTGTTCTGCCAGTCGATTTTGTAAAAACGGCTGGAATAGAACGCCTGTTCACTGTCAAAAGGGTGAAGTTCATCCGTGGGATTTTCATACGATCTGTCATAATCCACGATGGCCAGGTTCAGCTTTTGTTCCCAGCGGTTATTCCAGAGAAGCCATCTGGCTTGCCCTTTCAGGAAGAGAGAATTGTAGGTCTGCAGATTGTTCGGGTCATCGCCATAGGCCCCGCCAAAATTATCGATGTCAATTTCCGTCTCTATCCGGCGGACCACAAAATCAAACTCCAGATTATCGGAAAGACGGAAACCAAGACGGCTGGAAAATGTCAAATTTTGATAACCGTCTTTTTCCGTGTTGCCTTCGTAGACCTGGTTGGCGGCTGAAAATCCAGCACTTTGAAGGAAGGATGTTCCTAGGGAATAAAAGATGTTTTCTGAGCTCCCACTGAGCGTGGTGCTTCCGGAAAACGTGCCGTATGACCCAGCCTGTGAAGAAAAGTTTATTGTTGGTCTGCCCTCTCCTTTTCTGGTGATAATGTTGATGACACCGCTGATGGCATCCGAGCCGTAAAGCGTGCTCTGTGGTCCGCGCAGGACTTCAATCTTCTCCACATTATCCAAAGAATAATGGGCGAGATCAGTGGAGCGGGACGGTGTGATCGGGTCATTGAGTTCCACTCCGTCCATCATTACAAGTGTGTGCTCGGCGTTTCCTCCCCGGATATGGACAGAGGCCGCGGCGCCAACAGGGCCGTTCTGGATGAGACTGACACCCATCACATCTTGAAGGATTTCGAGAACGGTTGATTTTCCGGAACGAATGATCTCTTCCCGGCTTATGACGGTCACCGAGCTGGCGATCTCTCTTGTCGGGGTATCAATACGTGTGGAGGTGACCGTGATTTCATGTTGAATGGGGGGATTCTCTTTCTTCTGTTTTTGACTCTCAGGTTCCTGCTCTGCAAAGAGTGGGCCAATCAAAAGCGCAAAAATAAAGGCAGATTTAAGAATACTTTTTGTCATACTCATTTCTCCAAGTTCAATTGCCCCTGTGGATTTCGGGTTGGAAGGATAAAAAAAATGAACCCGACCTTCCACCCGAAGATGGGCTTTGTTCGGTTTAAGGGAGGTTTCCTGACTCTCGGGTCATGCTTCTTCCAGGCCTTCCCATCTTCTTTTCAGAAGACAGTGGCTTCTCTGAAAGTCGTCACCGATTACAGTAGCGGGGGCTGTGTCCGAATTTCACGAACTTCCCTGCACCTCAAACCGTATTCTCAATTGTCAAAGAAATTTCAGCCTATCATCCCCCCCCCTGCCCAGTCAAGAATTTTTTTTTTATTCTCATTCTCATAATAACTGATGAATTCTGGGAAGATGATGGAGAAATCCGTATGGAGGACGAGCGGGCATGGTTATTCCATCTTTATTTTAGAGTCGGACGGAACCCTTACGCATTCTGCCTCCATCACATACGAATGTGGATGAATGCAGACATACGACGTCCATCCGACTCAACTAAAGGTTCCAGGCGGAGGCTGGTGAAAACTACGCGTGATTTCTATTCACTTTACAGAATTCAAGGTTATTATGAGAATGGGAAAAAAAAAGAAAAGGCCGCCCATTCAGATGAATGAAATGGGCAGCCTTAGGGGATGGATTAAAAGATTAGGGGATCTATGGTTAATCCTTCAATAAAAGAAGGGGAAAAAAGGAGGGAACGCCTTGTTTGTGTCCGTTCGAAGTCTCTCATATTTCTCATTACATATATAAATACGTTGGAAATGAATAAATAGTTGCTTTTTTTTTGAGTTTTTATTGAAATTTATGAAGATTTCCAGGAAATCGAGAAAATTCCAACTTTTCATCCTTTCAGGAACTGCTTTTTTTGACGGATAGACAAAGCCTCTTCAGGGCTAAAAAGGAAGGGAGTAGCATCTAACTAGTAGATAAAAATAGAAATAAAGGCAAAAAAAGAGCTTTTATAAGACTATCTGAGTTCCCCTATTGACTCGTTCTTATTATTATAACATAAAAATATATCCAATTTCAAGCTTTTTTTTTAAATTTCTTTAATACCTATAAAGTACCATACTTTTTGCACGATTTTCCCCTTAAATGACGGATTTTAACCGTTTTTTCAGGGTAGCGGAATTAGAGATGTTTATGAAGCTTGCCTAAAATGTGAAAAGTTGCGATGATTTGTTATATTTGTTCAGCGTATAGATATATTTAAGGAAAAGAAAATGGAAAAAGAGATGTTCAGACAGTATGGATACAAGTTTGTCGACTGGTTGACGGACTATTTCGAAGAGATCGAAGAGTATCCGGTCCTATCTCCCGTAAAACCTGGATCTGTACTCAACCAACTTCCGGAGAAGCCTCTCTCTGAAGTGGATGCTCGAGGGGGTGGAGTTTGTGGATTCTTTTGTGTTCAATCCCCATAAGTGGATGCTGACAAATTTTGACTGTTCGGCCTATTTTGTCAGGGATCCCGGAGCATTGATTCAAACATTCGAGATATATCCT
>JAUWVG010000067.1 GCA_030617525.1 Candidatus Aminicenantota bacterium
TTCTCAGTTTCTTTTTTGCATTAAAAAGATAAACCCGTGCCGTGCTTTCTGCACAGCCCAACACGTTGGCAATTTCACTGGCTGAGTACGCATCGTTTATCTTAAGAGTGATGGCGACTCTTTCCCTGGTGCTCAGTTTCTCTAAAGCCGGGAAAAAGACTTCAGAATCCTCGATTCTGTCCGTATGGACACGGTCTCTATCGTAAAGAGGTTTCTCCTTTGCGGCTCTATACATAAAATTCCTGTGTGATTTTTCCTTTCTCTTCCGGTCAATACACCTCTTGTAGGTAATGGAGTAAAGCCAGTTTTTAAAGCTTTTGGTCCTGTCAAAACGGTCGAGATTGCTGAATGTCTGGACAAAAGTATCCTGCGTGGCATCCTTGGCTTCGTCCTTATCGCCGAGAATCCTCCAGGCCAGATGAAGGATAGGGGCCTGGTATTTTTTAACAAGCATCTCGAAGGCCTCTTTCTCACCTGAAAGACAAGATGAGATAATTTGGTTGTCATCCATGAGCGTTAATTTCACTCTAACTACGGATAGGTCCCCCAAAACGTTTAAAAACTCTTCGTCCATAACTATACATCTTTCTTTCTCCCTCTTCTAATTTTTTTCGGCCATTGGCAACGATTCAAACAGACACCTCGTTATATCCATTGAAGGCATAGAAGGAGGGAATCATGAAAAAAACAATAATTTTCGTGATATTTTTCTGTATTCTGGCCGCTCCCATTTCCTGGTCACAAACAAAATCAGAAAAAGATGAAAATATTTCTAAGCAGGTCATGAAATTAAAAAAACAGGTGGAGAGACTGGAAAAACGGATAAAATCTCTAGAAAAGCAGCTTCAATCATTTGACGGCAGGAGTAATAAAATCCTTAAAAATGTCCCTCAATTTCAAATACTCCCAGAAGGCTGGCGGGAAGTTGAATACGAAGGACTAACCTATTACATTGTTCCTTTAGCGAACGAGACAAAAAAGAAATAATCTCCCCCCTTTTTAACTGCTACTCCAACACTCTATACTTCACGATGCTCATATTCCCATCTTCATCTTGCTCTCGCACAAAAAGGAAATTCTCGTGTGTTGTTTGCAGGGACTCTCCCGCATTCAGCCAGAAGCAGTCGATGTATTGACCTGTGCTGTCAAAGACATCGTATAGAGTGCCTTTTTTTTCATCATTTGTGGATGTTCTGACCCAGAGATTCCCCTTAAAAGTGTAGAGATACACGATGTCGTTAAAATACTTTCTCTCTGGGATTTTAACCGGCAGTTGTGATGGTTGTTCCCTTTTCGGCCGCCTTACACGCGGATAATTCCGTTTGAACTTTTTGATAAATTCAAGTTTTTCGAGATCTAAAACTGAAATCATGTATTCATCAGGATCGCTTATTAAACAGGTTCGACCATCTTCAGACATTATTGTGATTGATCGTCCCATACTTACCGCCATATTTGAGCTGATAAATGTTTTCGTAGGAATACCAGAACACTCTTTGATAACTTTTTCCTCTTTTGAGATGAAAAGTATTTTTACAGGAATGTCAAAGATTTTCCCTGTCCTCTCATCTGCTGCAGGCCAGAATGATTTTGAAAGAATGAAATTATTGTCCCACAGACCAATGAATTCGAGATAACTGTCAGTGAGTCTGGATTCCTCAATCAGTTTGCCCTCAAAATCCATATGCAAAATCTTTGAATTCATCCTGTCATAGATGTAGATATTTTCACCTTGAAGGGTGTATAGGAAGTTACTCTGGATCTCTCCTGGTCCCTGGCCTTTTTTGAACAGATTTTTAAGGAATTTTCCTTCCTGAGAGAACTTCAAGAATTGGTTTTCATCGGATAAAAAAATAAATCCGTTGTCAGCAATTTGCACACGTGAAGGCCGCTTGAAGTAAAATTCTCCACTCTCATCTGTTATACGGAATACTTCTTCAACCTTTAAAATCCGACCGGCATTAGGATTAATAGGCTTGTCAGGATTTTCTATGATCTCTTGTGAAGAGAGAAAGAATGTGAAAACCATTAAAAATATAAATACACATATAGATTTGTTCATTTCCCCTCCTTATCTAAATCCTCTGCTTTTTAATACGATCCATATAAGAATAACATTTAGTCGGATTGATGTCATTGCTTGGAAGATTTCACCTGAGGGATTTGCGATCCACGTTTTCTCTTGACATTCAAGGAGGAGGAGGAGGAGCGCATACTTATTTCGCATAAGTGCTATTTTTAGCATTATTGCGAAATACTAACAGGGATCAGTCGGCAAAGGGGGGATGGGCAGAGTCTTCTATACATGCTTAGCAGAACTGTTTAAAAATATTTGAGGCGCAAGCAACATTTGACAAACAGCGTACTTGATATATACTAATAGTATATGAATATAAACTTTTAGTATATGATTAATGCAAATGACTGATATAAGAGCTTTAATATCTTCTAAAATTCGTGTAGAGATACTAAGGATTTTATCCCTGAATCCAGATAGTAAATATAATATCAACGAGTTGACCCGAATGACGGAATTCTCTCCCAGAGGGGTTGAAAAAGAGCTGAAGAATCTTCTGGCTGGTGGGATTTTGAAAAAGGAAGTGTTAGGCAATCAGCATCGCTATCAACTTGATCCGCTTTGTCCAATCTATCTTGAGATTAAAAATTTGATTGTCAAAACTGTAGGAATCGCTGACGTCATTAAACATGCACTTGAGCCAGTCGAACACGACATCGATCACGCTTACATTTTTGGATCGTTTGCCTCAGGCGATTATGGGAACGATAGTGACATCGATCTTTTTTTGGTGACAGGAATACCCGGGCTAAAGCTGGCTGAATTATTGGGCAATTTACAGAATATATTGGGCCGATCTATTAACATTGCTCAGTTCACTTCAGATGAATGCAGACAGAGGAAAACACAAAAGGATCATTTTTTAACTCGAGTGTTTGAGGGTCCCAGAATCGAAATCATAAGGCAGAGAGATGAATCTTAATATCTGGAAAACTAACGGTTGGCTGAATGAATACAGCACCAGTTTACAAGAGGTAACTAACCTTTTAACCTTGGTGGAAAGAGACCTCGTTGATGCAGCACAACAGGAGATCTCAACAGATTGGAGATTCAATATCGCATACAATGCCGGTTTACAGCTCGCAAATTTGGTTTTGTATGCTGCCGGCTATAGAACTGGCAGGGGAGAAAGCAAGCATTATCGCGTGATACAAGCTTTGCCTCTTGTTATGGGGAATGATTTTACTGTTGTTAGAGATTATTTAGATAATTGCCGTAGAAAAAGAAATGTGAGTGAATATGATGCTGCAGGCACTATTTCTGAAAAAGAGGTGAACGACCTGTTGGCTTTGGTCCTGAGTTTTAAAAATCAGGTTGAGGAATGGTTGAAAGAAAATCACCCCGTATTAATCCCGGGGATTTAGGTCATAAATTATCCTCAAGTCATTCTGCAGTATTCCTTCATTCCGATTGACAGCCCCCCACTAAGAATTTATATCCTATTCCCACCAAGCAAGGAAAAACCGGCATATGAAAGGAACCAAGAATATTATTTCGATTCATAAATTTCATCCCAGATGCGCAGACCTGGAACGTTCAGAAAATGAGAGTCATAAGAAATAAGAAGAGAGCCTGTTTCAAAGACATGTGAAGCAATCCAAACATCGTTGATGGGCATTGGAGTGCCGGATTTTTTCAAGGAGTATTTTATCTGGCCGAATATCTCAGAAGTTTCTCTAGTTGCGTCAAGAGCAGATACAGAAGGCTTTTGAAGAAACTCTTCGAGCATAAGCTTATTTTGCTTTTGCTTTTCTCCGCTTCGAAAACCGGCATGCAACTCCCCGAGAACAAAAACCGACATAAACACGATTTGAGCTTTGGCTAAAATTTCCAATACTTTGTCATCTCCATGGAGAAAGGAAGCATAGGCGTTAGTATCTAAAAGAACTTTTTTCATTTCCAATCCTCAGGATCTGCAATATTGAAGCCCTCTATGGACTCTGTAAATTCTAAGTAATCCTCTTCTGACCAAACGCCAAACAGATCCATAAACTCATCTTTGTGATTCGGCTCTTTCGTGGATTTTAGGCCGAGGGCCTTTTCCAAAAGCCTTTTAATGGTTTTATTTAAGCTAGTCCCTTGATTTTTTGCTTTCTCTCTGATTTCTTTGTCCAGCTCATCATCCAGACTATGTATAGTGATCGATTTCATCTGAACCTCCTGATGAACCAATTAATGATCCAATATAGTTCATGTTATGGTTCAATAATAGCCCATTTATGGGCAAAGTGTCAAATTTCTCCTTGATATTGTAAGCATTTCCATTTCCGTGATTTTATTAGAGTTCTGTAAAGTGATGAGAAACCACGTTGCGTTTTCCCCAGCGAGGAAAACTCACTCGATCTCCGTCCTCGCTCTCCTCCAGGGGAGGAACCATGCCCGCTCGTCCTCCGATACGGATTTCTTCATCATCTTCCCAGAACTCTAAATAAAATCACGGAAATGGAAATGCTCCTAGCCAAATCTTGCAAAATGGAATGGTTATGATAATATTAGCGTTATCATTTTGCATTTATATCTTATTACGTTTTAACCTGGATTATTCACGAGCCGAAGTTGCTGCAGATGCGAGGCATCGGCCCATGAAGCTGTGGTTGTCCACCGCGAATGGACCGTAACGAAGCATATGTGGTAAGATCGGTTCGCCCCTTGAGGTAAAAAATGCCGACATTTGATATAAACTGGCCAACGAAAAAAGGAATGTTCACGGATATTGTTAAAGATCATACAATCAAGTTGATGTCATTGAAGAGAAAAAAAGGTGTCGGCAGTTTTTATGAATAATTCAGGTTAAATATTGGAGGAATAATGACTCAACCTACTATTGTGACCATGCCCGGGGACGGGATCGGAAAGGTCGTCCTGCCCGCCGCACTCAAAGTCCTCGAACATGTAGGCTATGAAGCCAACTATGTACCCGCTGACATCGGCTGGGAATTCTGGTGTACAGAAGGCAATCCCCTTCCCCAGCGGACGATCGATCTGCTCAAAGAACACCGCATTGGCCTATTTGGCGCCATCACGTCCAAACCCAAAGATCAAGCTCTGGAAGAGCTTGACCCCGAACTCAAAAGCCAAGGACATGTCTATTACAGCCCGATTGTAGGACTCCGCCAGCATTTTAACCTGGATATATGCATCCGGCCATGCCAGTCTTTCAAAGGAAATCCTCTCAATTATGTCCGCCGGGCAAATGGCGGTATCATCGAGCCTGATATCGATGTCGTCATCTTCCGTCAAAATACCGAAGGGCTTTACAGCGGTGTCGAATGGACGAATCCACCGGATATTGTGCGGGCAGCCCTGGATACCCATAAAAAAATGGCGTCTTTTGCGGATGTGCCAAACGAAGATCTCGCTATCTCGACCCGCATCTTCAGCCGTAAGGCCTGCCGCCGCATCATCCTGGGGGCATTCCAGTATGCTAATAAATTCGGCTATAAGAGTGTTACGATCTGTGAGAAACCCAATGTAATACGGGAAACTTCAGGAATGATGAGGGAAGAAGCTCAAAAAATCGCCCCTGATTTTCCGGAGATCGCCCTTTGGGAGACGAATATAGATGCCCAGATGATGTGGTTGAACAAAAATCCTGAGGATTATGGAGTGATCGTTTCAGGAAACATGTTTGGCGATATCGTCAGTGATGCCTTCGCAGGTCTGGTGGGTGGATTGGGCTTCGCCAACAGCGCTAATATCGGAGAAACCTGCGCCGTTTTTGAGCCCACTCACGGCTCGGCCCCAAAATACGAACACCTCGATCCGCCGATTATCAATCCCATTGCCATGCTTCTCAGTGCCTGTCTGATGCTGGAGCATTTGGAGGAAATCGAAACCTCCCGAAGAATCCGAAACGCCATCACGGCCGTTATCGCCGAGGGAAAGGTGAAATGTTATGATATGATGAAGCTTGTTGGTGGTCCTGATGTACTTGCAAAAGGAGCCGCCACAACACACGAGATGACCGATGCCGTCATCGCAAAACTTTGAAATTCATAGGGGGATAACCTTGAGAAAGAAAATTAGACATCTTTTTCAAAGGCAGCTTGAACGCATAAACGACACATCCCTGCGCAAAAGTGTCATCGACATCTGGGTTTCGGCAGCCGAAAAAGGAGATTGGGCACCCAAAGATCTCGAAGATATTCCTTTCACCCTTCTCACAGAAACTTCAGGAATCAACCTCATCGAACACACAATCGCTGTCACAGAAGGTGCCCTTGGGCTGGCTCAGGCCATATTGAATTCCTACCGCAGCGTACCCTTTGACATCAACATGGATTGGCTCATCGCCGGAGGACTCCTTCACGATGTTGGAAAACTCCTGGAAATCGGAATGAACCCGCAGGGCGAATATGAAAAAAGCCATCAAGGAAAATGTGCCCGTCACCCTATCTCAGGCGCCATCCTTGCAGCCCAGGCCGGGCTGCCGGATGAAATCATCAACATCATAGCCTGTCATGCCAAGGAAGGGGAAGGACGGCCAAAGCGCATCGAGACGGTCCTCATCCACCAGGCGGATTTTGCCGTCTTCGATCCCATGGTTTTGATTGAAAAAGGACAGCTCATCACATAAATCATACCTGGCAGAAAAAATGGAACAGACGATTATAGAAAAAATTATTTCCAATCACTGCGGTTTGACCGTAAAACCTGGAGACATCGTGGACATGGCTGTCGACACTCGGATCGCCCGGGATTTCGGCGGCGCCAATGTCGTTATGAACCTCAAAGAATCCGGCCTGCCTATCGAAAATCCGGCCAAGACTTTCTTCACCTTCGACTGCAATCCCGGAGGTTCTTCTCAAAAATACGCGGTCAATCAGCAAATCTGCCGTCTCTACGCAAGAGAACACAACATAAAAATCTACGATAACAACGCGGGCATAGGCACACATATCGCTATCGATGAGGGACTGGTCTGCCCGGGAGAAACCCTAATTTCGACCGATTCTCATGCCAACCTTGTAGGCGCCATCGGCGCATTCGGCCAGGGCATGGGGGATATAGATATCGCATTTGCCTTTGCAAAAGGGAAAATCTGGTTCAAAGTCCCATCTACAAAAAAAATTATCCTGAATGGAAATCCTTCATCACAAACCCATCCAAAAGACATCGCCCTCTTTCTTCTTAAGACATTAGGGCCAAACGGTCTTTTAGGTCACGCGGCAGAACTCTACGGCGACTATGTTGATTCTCTCGGTCTTTCAGGACGGATCACCATCGCATCGATGACCACGGAAATGGGCGGAATTTGCAGCTTTATCCCGCCAAATCAAGACGTCATCGAGCACTGCGATTTGGCAAGCCAACGCCCCTTCAACCCTATCTATGCAGATGAGAATGCACACTATGCAAAATCTTTAGACATCGGGATAGATCAAGTTCCTCCTTTCATCTCTCTCCCCGGGCATCCCGAAAACGCTGTCCCCGTTAAAGACATCAAAGGTCAGAAAATCGACTCCGCATTTATTGGCAGCTGCACGGATGGACGGTATGAAGACCTCCTCCTGGCCGCGGACATCCTCCGCAACAAAAAAGTGGCTCCGGGTGTTGTTTTAAAAATTGTCCCCGCGACCGACCGCATCTGGAAGCGGGCTCTGGACGAAGGTCAAATCTCCGTGTTCAAGGAAGCCGGCGCACTTGTCGGCAATGCCGGATGTGCTGGATGCGCCGAAGGCCAGATCGGGCAAAACGGACCCGGAGAGGTCACCGTCAGCACCGGCAACCGGAATTTCACCGGAAAACAGGGACAAGGACAAGTCTATCTCGCCTCTCCCGCAACAGCCGCAGCCTCTGCCATTGCCGGACATATTACGACCGCAGACGATATTCCAGTCATTCCATCTGTCTTCCTGGCTCGTTCAGTCATTCAAGAAAAAAAGGCAGGGAAAGTTCACGCCTCCTCTATACGGCCAACACACATCAAAGGAAGGGTCTGGGTTATCCATCAAAACAATATCGATACAGACATGATCTACCACAACAGGCATTTAACCGTGACTGATATCACGACTATGGGACAGTACACGTTTGGAAACCTTAAAGGATGGGAAGATTTTCCTCAGAGAGTAAAGGCAGGCGACATCGTCGTTATTGCAGGAGAAAATTTTGGCTGCGGCTCGAGCCGCCAGCAGGCAGTTGACTGTTTCAAATCCCTGGGAGTCAGCCTCATCATCGCAAAATCCTATGGAGCGATCTATGAACGTAACGCCATAAACTCCGGATTTCCAATTTTGACCGTTTCGGATATCGACAAACTGGAGCTTAAAACCGGGGACGAAATCGACGTGGATCTGTCCTCCGGCAAAACGACAAATGTCTCAACTCGAAAAAAGATTTCAGGGTCTCCGTTTTCTCAAATCCAAATGGAGATCTACCAGAGAGAAGGACTGCTTAAATAAATTTGAAATAACGAGGTCAAGCCATGGCAAAAATCTCTTCAGCCGGCAGAAAAAACACATCTTCGGACTGCTGGATCCGTTTAGAGATCCGAAAGACCGGAGGCATAACGGTCGAGCAGCAAAG
>JAUWVG010000024.1 GCA_030617525.1 Candidatus Aminicenantota bacterium
GGGCTTTTCAACGGGTGATCCTAAAGGTTATGACTTCAGCTACCGGGAAATCTGGCATACGGAAAATGATTATTACCAGAAAAGTATCCCTGAATACCAGGATCACACCTCCATCGTCACAGCAGTGGTTGTATACGGAATTGCCAACCTTGACCATCTGTTGTCGAGAGAAGGGTATTATCTTCCCGACAGCAAACCAGCTCCCAAAAAGAAAAAATAATTATCAGGATTCTAGGGGCCAAGGGGTCAAGGAGTCGAGTGGAATACTTAAGAAGAACAGAAAAAGGAGTCCAGAATTCTAGAACACTTGAATCCTCGAGCCCTTGAATCCTTTTCTTCAACTAATTAGGGCAAATCGTGGATTTTTTCTCCGCGTGAAGTGCGGTATTTGACGATATTTTCCTTGGTCTTGTTGATCAGTTGAGTGATTTTTATGTGCCGTGGACAGACACGTGTGCATTGGTAAAAATTCTGACAGGGCCAGATTCCATCAGGGAAATCAAGCAAAGAAGCCCGTTCTTCAAAACCTTCATCTCGACTGTCGTCGATGAAACGTTCTGCCTGAACGATTGACGCCGGGCCAAGGAAACTGGGATTGATCCCTCTCACAACCGGGCAGGCTGAATAACAGGCCGCACAGAGGATGCATTTTGTGCCGTCATCAAAGTCTTCTCTTTCCTCTTGAGATTGAATCCGTTCCTTTTCTTTAATTGGTTCCTTGTTGATAAAATATGGTTTGACCTGGCGGTAATGTTCAAAAAACCGACTTTGGTCAACCATTAAATCTTTTTGGATGGGGAGAGTCTGGAGCGGTTCGATTTTTATGGGAGAGCCATCCTTGTTGATAACGTCTTTGATGAGAGTCTTACAGGCCAGCCTTTCGACACCGTTGACCACCATTGCATCAGATCCGCAGACACCATGCGCACAGCTCTTTCGGAATCCAAGTGTTGGATCGATATATTGTTTGACCTTCATCAAGGCATCAAGAAGCCGGTCATTTGGATTGATTTCGACGTCGTATTTTTCAAAAAAGGCCTCTTTGTCTTTTTGAGGATCATATCTTTGAATTTCGAGTGTAATTTGCATAAGAGTTCCTCTTGTCAATATTTTCTCGGTTTGGGTTTCCACCGGGATATATCCACCGATTTGTAGCCAATTTTAATGTTGTCTTCTTCTAACCAGCTTAAAGTGTGTTTGAGCCATTCGTCATCGTTGCGTTTTGGATAGTCTTCTCTCGAGTGAGCCCCCCGGCTCTCCTTTCTATTGAGTGCAGAAAACGCAAAGATATAGGCCAGATCCAAAAGATTCCCCAATTCCAAAATATCCAGCAGATGTGTATTAAAAGCGCTCGTATTATGAGCAATTTTAACCTGTGAATAGTCCTGCCGTAGTTCTCTTATTCTCTCCACGGTCTCCAGCATGTCTTGTTCATTTCTGTAGATGCCGACTTTTTCCATTAAAAGATTTTGGAGTTCAGTCCGTATGTCTTCCGGGTTGGGACCTGATTGCCCGCCTGTTTTTGCTGATATCCGCTCTTGAGCATATCTTGTCGAATCTTTTTTTAAGGGAATCCTGTCTGAACCTTGGACAAATTGTGCAATATTTTGACCGGCCCGCCGTCCAAAAACGATAAGATCGACAAGACTGTTTGTTCCCAACCGGTTAGCGCCGTGAACAGAAACACAGGCGCATTCCCCTGCGGCATATAAACCTTCATACAGATGTCCTTCTCCGTTTTTTAGCACTCTTCCATAAATATCGGTCGGAATTCCTCCCATGGCATAGTGCGCTGTGGGTTGAACGGGAATGGGATTTTCTGCCGGATCGATCCCTAAATATGTTCGGCAGAAATCGGCGATATCAGGAAGTTTAGCCTCAATCGTGTCTTTCCCTAGATGTGTGGCATCGAGATGGACAAAATCTTCAATCGTCGCGTCACCTCTTATTCCGCGGCCCTCTCTGATCTCTTGCACGATGGAGCGAGCTACAATATCCCTGGGCGCTAGATCGAGAAGCGTGGGTGTGTACCGCTCCATAAAACGCTCACCGTCTCTGTTGCGAAGGATTCCTCCTTCTCCCCGAACGCCCTCAGTGATGAGGATTCCCATGCCTTTGATCCCTGTGGGGTGAAATTGGTAGAATTCCATGTCTTCCAGCGGTACACCTTTATTCAACAAAAGAGCCGGCCCGTCCCCAGTATTGGCATAGGCATTGGATGTGATCCTGAACATCCGCCCCGTGCCTCCTGTGGCAAAAAGCACGGCCTTGGAGTGGAACACATGGATTTCACCTGTTCTCAGCTCCAGCGCCACAACTCCAAAGCATCTTTGCTCTTTAAGGAGGACATCAATGACATGGAATTCATCAAAGAAAGTGACGTTGTTTTTTATGCACTGCTGGTAGAGTGTCTGAAGAATCATGTGCCCAGTCCGGTCGGCGGCATAGCAGGCACGCCTTACAGCGGATTCGCCAAAATTTCTTGTATGTCCGCCAAAACGGCGCTGATCGATACGGCCTTCTGGAGTGCGGTTGAAGGGAAGTCCCCGGTTTTCTAAATCATAGACAGCCTGGACTGCTTCTTCAGCGAGAATTAAAGCAGCATCCTGATCGGTCAGATAATCTCCCCCCTTAACCGTATCAAAGGCATGCCATTCCGGTTTATCCTCTTCGATGTTGCCAAGGGAGGCGCTGATTCCTCCCTGAGCGGCTCCTGTGTGAGAGCGAATTGGATAGAGTTTCGAAATGACGGCTGTTTTGGTTGTCTGGCTGGCTTCAAGAGCGGCATAGAGTCCCGCTCCACCGGCCCCAACGATTACGGCATCGAATGTATGGATCAAATGATTCTCCAAAAAATTGTTTTTTGCAGTTATTTGCTTTACTATAAAATTCATAGATTTACATGTCAAGGTCAGTGAAGACCGTTGGAGTGTGTGATGAATCTTGCACATAAAATACTTAAAGCTCATCTGGTTCATGGTGAATTGATTCCCGGCAAAACTCTATTGGGTTCGGGCAACCACACACCAGGAGCGGCGTTGAATTACGTCAGGGAATCTTTGTAGAGATGAAAAGTATCGTTTTTAATTTTCAAGGCTTTCAAGACAAAGTCAAAAATAGATTGTCCTTATGGCAGAAAGAAGACTTTGTCGTTAGACTTCAGGCAAAAGATCCTTCTCTTTGGTTTTCATCTCCGCAAGATGAAATAATCGACCGCCTCGGTTGGCTGAAATTACCCGAAGTTATGGCTGGAAAACTGGATGATTTCAATTCTATCTCTGATGATGTGAGGGCCGAGCAGTACTCCCATGTTGTGCTGTGTGGTATGGGTGGTTCAAGTTTATCTCCAGAAGTATATCGGGAGGTTTTCGGAAGTGTTTCGGGTTATCCGGAACTTATAGTCATAGACAGCACACATCCGGCTGCGGTTTATGCTGTTGAAAAAAGAATCAATCACAAAAAGCCTCTTTTTATCATCTCCAGTAAATCAGGCACAACAATTGAAACATTGTTTTTGTTCTATTATTTCTGGGATAAAATAGGTTCTCAAACCCAGCCGCCAGGCCAACATTTTGTTGCCATAACCGATCGAGGCACTCCTCTGGAAAAACTGGCCTTACAGAGAGGATTTCGAAAAATATATTACGCTCCTTCGGACCTTGGAGGCCGGTATTCCGCTCTGTCTGATTTTGGACTCCTTCCTGCTTCCTTTCTGGGAATAGATGTGGGGAGGTTTCTTGAACAGGCCAAATTTGCCTCAGAGGGCTGCACGGAAGAAGATGAGCACGAGGAAAAGGCGGCCTGTTTGTATTTAGGCGCATTTTTAGGAGAACTGAATCCAAATCGGGACAAACTGACCATTTTGACATCCGTGTCTCTGAGACATTTTCCTGTTTGGTTGGAACAGCTTGTGGCAGAAAGTCTGGGAAAAAATGGTCGAGGGATCGTTCCCATCGTAAACGAACCGCGGATTCCTCCCGAGAGTTTTGGGAAGGACCGGTATTTTGTTGCGATTTTTTTGGATTCCGAAAAAAACAGTGAGCTTGAAACCTATGTGAGGAAAATAGAGCAGCTCGGTTTTCCCACTATCAGAATATATCTCAAAGATAAATATGGGCTGGCTCAGGAAATATTCCGATGGGAAGTGGCTGTCGCTCTGGCCGGGTCGGTGATTGGAATCCATCCCTTTAATCAGCCTGATGTCCAATTGACTAAGGATTTGACTCTGAAAGTTTTGAGAATGGATGGGAACATTTTGAAGAGAGAAAGGGAGTGGGAAACTCTCAAAATAAACGATGCTGCTGTGCCTGAAAAGCTTTTTAGCTGGCTGTCTTCCGGCCAGCCCGGGGATTATGTGTGTATCCAGGCCTTTCTTCCTCCTTTTCCTGAAATTGACGAGGCTGTGCAAAGACTCAGAATGAAACTCTTAAAAAGGACACGTTTGGCGAGTACATTTGGATTTGGTCCCCGGTATTTGCATTCAACGGGGCAGCTTCACAAAGGAGGGCCCAACTCGGGATTGTTTCTTCAACTGGTCGATGAACCGGAATTTGACCTGCCTGTTCCCGAAACGGATTATTCTTTTGGCTCTCTGATTAAAGCCCAGGCTTTAGGTGACTTTTTATCTCTTAAAGAAAAAAATAGACGTGTTCTGAGAATCAATCTTGGGACGAATGTTCTAGACAGCCTTCGCCAACTCAATAAGCTCCTAAAATAGGTTGAAGAGTTTAAAGGCCATCACAAGAATAGCGATAGCCAGGACAGTCCGGATCAGTTTTTCTCCACCCTTCACTGAGGCGCGAGCTCCAAACCAGGCTCCAATGCCGCTTCCCGCAGCAAGGGAGAGTCCGAACTTCCAGTTGATGTTGCCGGTCACAAGAAAAATCACGATTGCCGGAACTGTATAGATCAAGATAATAAAGACTTTATGCATATTGACGCGGATCAAATCCAGTTTGAGGAGATGGTACAGGGCTGCCATAAACAGGAACCCGACACCTACTTGAAGGAATCCCCCGTAGAATCCGATTCCAAAGAGTGCAGGATAGATCAGCCAGTTTGTATGTTTCTCTTGGTCTCTGTTGCCCTTGGCGTAGTTGCGGGAGAAAAACATGGATATGACGATAAAGATCAGCACAACTCCCAGTATCCGTTCAAATAGAACACCGCTAATCTTTGTGGCGAGGATGGCACCGATAATAACTCCCGGTAAAGTGAGAAGAGAAAGCTTTCCGCTGAGCTGAAATTCATGGAATTCCCTTTTTCGGAATGAGGCCACCGCAAATATGTTTTGGACAAATATGGCCACACGGTTGGTTCCATTGGCCAAAGCACCGTCCAGTCCCAGGAATATAAGCATCGGGAGTGTCAGGCTTGATCCCCCCCCGGCATTGACGTTGATAAATCCAACGACGATACCCAGTCCGAAGAGGAGAAGAAGGTTCCAGTATTCCATTGTTAAATTATTTTAGTTTAGAAGAATAGGAGAAATTTTACCTGTCTTTTCGCCGAAAGGCAACACAGAACTATATTTCACACCTAAGGATTCTAAGGGTCAAGGGGTCAGGGATTCGAGTGAAATACATAAGAAATATAAAGAAAGGGTTCGAAGGGTCAGAGATTTAAGGAGTCGAGTTATCCTCAATTGTCATCGCGAGCCTGTAAAGACCGTGGCGATCTAATGAATGAAAGGATGAGATTGCTTTGTTGCACTCGCTATGACGGAGAGAGAAGGCAAGGGGTCAAGCGCCCTCGAATCCTTGAACCTTGAATCCTCGAATCCTTTGTATCAAAACTTTAATCTCTACAGCGGCTTTTTCCGAAAGGCATTCTTGGTTATAATAGGGGAGATTTAAAGGAAAGCAAAAACATGAGAGATATTCATCCACTTCTGGATAAGGACAAGCAGGAACAGGCAAAGCGTTATGAAAAAGAAAACAGGCTTTTAGGTTTAGCTGGGACTCTGCTTTCACTAGCCATTCTGCTGATCTTCTATTTTTCCGGATTCAGTGCCTTTCTCTCTCAAAGTCCTCTAGGAGAACCGCTTGTCCTGACTTATCTTTTCTATATTGCGGTTTTTCAGCTCTGTGTATTCATCCTTTCTCTGCCACTCAGCTTTTACAGTGGATATGTTCATGAGCACAAATGGAATTTCTCCAATCACACCATAAAAAGCTGGTTTTGGGAGAAAACAAAGTCTTTTTTTGTTGGGCTTGTACTCGTGTGGATCGTTCTTGGATTATTGTTCTGGATCTGGGACGTGCTTCCCCAATACTGGTGGCTGGCCGCCGGATTGGGCATGGTCCTCTTCAGCGTGGTTTTTGCGACAATATTTCCAGTTGTTGTTCTTCCGATCTTCAACAAATACACTCGAGTCGAAGATAAGGAACTGACAGATGCCCTCGAGAAGATCTTGAATCAGGGAGGACTAAGGAGCAGCGGTTTTTTTAAAGAAGACATGAGCCGCCAGACAAAAAAGGAAAATGCCTTTTTGGCCGGACTGGGAAAGACACGCAGGGTTGTGCTTGGAGATAATTTGATGGACAATATGACTGTTCAAGAAGTAACAACTATTCTTGCTCATGAGGTTGGCCACTACAAACACCGTCATATCTGGAAGGGAGTTGCTCTTGGAACTGTCCAGCAGTTCATAGTCTTCTTTATTGTCCACTTGATTATGCTCTCTCTTTTCCCTCAATTTCTTTCCTCGCCCCAATGGAATCTTACCCTCTTTCCGTTTTTTATTATTTTGGTGAGTGGAATCTCCGGATTTCTGTTTGGTCCGCTCAGCCAGGTGTTGAGCCGCTTTTTTGAAAGACAGGCAGACCAATATGCTTTGACTATTTCAAAAAATCACGAGGCATTCGTTTCTGCACTTGCGGGACTTGCTAACAGAAACCTTTCAAATGCCTATCCACAGCAATGGGTCAAAATTCTCTATTATTCACACCCTCCCATTGGGGAGAGATTGGAACTGGCTGAAAAAATGCGGGAGTAAATTCTATGGTATTCAATAAGTGTCCAGGGCAGAATCTTTCCAGAAAAAAAATTGAGGATGCCGTTTCCGAACGTCCATGTCCCGTTTGTAAATATCCGGTGGAATTTTTTTTCGATGATGTATCGAGAAATTGCCCAAATTGCGGGAAGCATATCGAAAAAGACGAAGATATGCTTAAGAAGGATTTTGGATGTGCAAACTGGTGTGATTCTGCCGAAGACTGTTTGAGTCCGGCCGCTTATGCAAAGATTAAAAAGAGAAAAAAGCGTCAATAAAGCCTATTTTATTTCAGCTCCGTCCCAGCAGTAAGTGCACAATTTATTTTTGGGGAGCCCGATCGCTTTCACCAGATTTTCCAGCTTCTGGTATTTGAGTGTGGTCAGTTGGAGCCTTTCTCCAATATTATTGACCATGTTTTCGTACTTTTCCGATCCTGTTTGAGAATACAATTCCAGGTCTTTATCGCCGTCGCCTTCCAGAGCTTTAATCGCTTTTCTTGCGGCTAGATCAAGTTCAGATTTTGACCGGGAGAAATTTAAAAACTTGCATCCATAAGTCAGAGGTGGACAGGCCGGTCTCATGTGAATTTCGGTTGCTCCGAACTTGAATAGCCTCTGGACGGTGTCCTGAAGTTGTGTTCCCCTGACAATGGAATCTTCACAAAACAGCAGCCTTTGTCCCTCAATAATCTCTCGGATCGGGATAAGTTTCATTCTTGCAACCATGTCACGGATATCCTGGTCTTGCGGCATGAAGCTCCGTGGCCAGGTTGGGGTGTATTTGACGAAGGGCCGCTTAAAAGGAATCCCGGCCTCAGCGGCATATCCGAGACCATGACCAGTGCCGGAATCAGGGATTCCAGCGACGAGATCCACGACTTGGTCATCGTTCTGGGCGAGACAAGCACCACATGTGTATCTCACTTTCTCTGTATTGATACCTTCGTAGCTCGAGGCAGGATATCCATAATACACCCATAAAAAGCTGCAGATCTGCAGTGTTGGGCCTGGGGGAATTTTCTGCTCGACTCCGTCTTCCGTGATCAGTACGGTTTCACCCGGTCCCAGATATTTTGTGATTTCGTATCCCAGGTTGGGGAAAGCACACGTTTCAAGTGTGGCCGCATAGCTTCCGGGTTTTTTACCGATAACGATAGGAGTTCTCCCGACTTTGTCCCTTGCTGCATAGATTCCTTTATCCGTGAGCAGAAGGAGAGAACATGAACCTTCTATTATTTCCTGTGCACTTTGGATTCCGTCCTCAAAAGTGGCTTCCTGATTGATGATTGCGGCAATAAGCTCTGTGGGATTTATTTCCCCACCACTCATTTCTGAAAAATGAACGGCTCCTTTTCCAAAAGCTTTTTTGATGATCGTGTCTGCATTCTGGACAACACCTACCGTAACGATACTGTAATTGCCCAGATGTGACCGAATAAGAACAGGCTGGTCTTCGTAGTCACTGATGACACCAATTCCTTTGTTTCCATGCATTTTGAGGATGTCATCTTCAAATTTCGATCTGAATTGAGCATTTTCGATATTGTGGATGAAGCGGATAAATCTGTCCGAATCTTTAACGGCAAGTCCTCCGCGCTTTGTTCCGAGATGAGAGTGGTAATCGGTTCCGTAAAAAAGATCGCTGATACAATCTTCTTTGGCAATGGCTCCAAAAAGACCGCCCATATTAACCTCCTAGAAAGGGATGAAAATTAGATTTTGGACTTGCGAGGAGGAGAGTTTTCATTCATATCCAGCTAAAATTTTTAAAAATCTAATATGACAAATATTCTTCCTTGTTACAAGTAAAAAAGAAAAAATGCAAAAAAACTTAAAACATTTCCATTTCCGTGATTTCTTATCACTTTACAGAACTCGATCTTAAAATCACAAAAATGGGGATGCAAACTAAAATTGGAACTATTAAGCATACTTGTCGTATAATAGAATAGACAAGAGCATGAAGACGAGTATAAAGGGCATTCTATTTCTTTCCTTGTGTTTAGGATTTTTGGGTTCCTGCATCATTGCTGTTTACGACTACCCTGGCTCGACGGGATTTCAGCCTTTTGAGGAATTTCAGCGATTTTTGCCCTTTCCCCCGGGAGGAACTCTCTCCCTGCAAAACACGGACGGCAGCATAGAAATTGTCGGTTGGGAGGACCATGAATGCGAAGTGTATGCCGAAAGAAGAATTCCCCGCACCATGGAAAGACGCATACGTATTCTGAAGTTTGATCACTACATTCCCAAAATTGAAATCGACTCGTTTGAGAACTTTATAAGAATCCATACCATACCGGCTCCGGCAGAAGATGCCTCAAATGTTGTTGATTATTTTATCCGTGTGCCAGAGGCCGTCATTTTAAAGGATATCATTAATAGAAGAGGGGATATTGTCATTGCGGACATCTATGGGGAGGTTTATGCCGAGACACAAAAAGGAGACGTCACGGTGGACAATTATTCCGGCTCTCTACATGTTTCTGTGGAGACAGGAAATGTAGAAGCCAGATTATTTGACCTGAGAGGAGAGGATGAGATCGTTCTCTCTTCAAACCATGGCCAGATCACTCTTTATCTCCAGCCCGACGTGAGCGCAAGATTGGAAATGTTTGCTCCAAATGGAGAGATTGTCAATGAGTTTGCTTCGGAAAGTCCATCACCCTTAAAAACTAGTTCTTTTGAGTTAGGTGAAGGGCATGCGTGGATTTCTGTTACGGTAGAAAATGGAAATATCACACTTAAAAAAATTATTGAGTAAGGAGGAGGACCTACAATGGATGAAAAAAAGAAAGTTGTTTTTACGGTCGTCGCCTTTTTTGTTCTTGTAGCTGTAGTTATAGCCCTTTATTTTCTAGTTTTGAAGAAAAAGCCGGATGAACCCGTTGAACCTGTCGAAATTAAGCAGACCGTTCCTATTGAAGAAGAAACTGTTGAGGAAGACATTCAGACTCCTGAGCCCCTCCAGGTGGACCTCGATCAAAGTGATGATGTTGTCAGGACCAGGGGTGCTGAGTTGTCATCGCATACAGCTTTAAGCCAGTGGTTAAAGTCCAAAGATTTGATCAGAAGATTTGTTGCGGCTGTCGATAATATTGCTAATGGAGAAACGCCCCGTCCTCATATTGACTTCTTTAAACCAGCAGGTAATTTTGACATTGTCGTTAGGGATGGGGTTGTTTTAATAGATCCCGCTTCATATAGAAGGTACAATCTTGTGGCCGATGTTTTTTCCTCTCTCAATGCAAAGCTGACCGTCAGGCTTTATTGGCTGCTCAGTCCTACTCTTCAGGAGGCCTATAAGGAACTGGGATATCCCAACAGAGTCTTCCAGAAAACACTCGTGATGGCTATGGCTGAACTGCTTAAGGTTCCTGTGCTCGACCAGAGTATTGAAGTAGAAAAAGAGGTGGTTTCTTATAAAATAGTTGATCCAAGATTAGAAAGCCTGAATCCTTCGCAAAAACACCTGCTGCGGATGGGACCTGAAAATGTCGAAATCATTCAAGCTAAGTTGAGAGAACTGGCTCAAGAATTGGGTGTACCTGATTCAGAACTCCCTCAGAAGATCTAGTTGGTTTTCTTCCATTTTGTGTAGGGAAAATTCACTGAAATGGCTTTGCTGCTATTCAGATTTTTAACGCCATTCCCTTATTGTTCCTCTCGGCGCCTCCGTAACTCCGCGCGCAAACCGTGCTCACTAAAGAGAGAATTTCCAAGAAGACGCGTACCACTTTTGTTAAAATCTCCCGTGCTCAGACATACTCAGCGGAAGAAAACGGCTTCCCTCGCTGAACAATTCGAGAAGGCTAAATCTTCAATATTCGCTTCAACCATTCCGTGAATTTACCCATTCAAAATGGAAATAAATCTTTTTGGTTTTGTTGATTCAAAGGATTCAAGGAATCGAGGATTCAGGGGCTCTAGGGTTTTGGATCCCTTTTTTTATGAATTTCACTCGAATCCCTGACCCCTTGACCCCTAGAATCCTTAGATCCTATTGATTCTACTTCCATTTGAAAGGTTTTTTTTTGTCAAAATCGGGAGTGAGATGTTCTGCACTTTCAAAGAGTTCGGGTTGTATAAACAGGGTCTCAAATCCCAGATTTTGTGCATGTTCAACGCCGTGGCGGTAATCCTTCGCAGACAGCTTTTTTTGGAATGCCTTTGGTGTGCGAAAATAGGGAGTGTATTGACTCATAAGACTTAATCCCACCGAGAGAGAAACGTTTCCGGCGATCCATTCAAGGATATTTAGAGAATCCCTCAACATTCCCGGAAGAAAGAGATGTCTTATAATGAGGCCTTCCTGAGCTGTTTCGTTTTTGTCATATCTCAGATTAGGTTTTTGTCTAAACATTTCTTTAATCGCGAGGCTGGCGTACTGAAAATAGTCCGGCCTATTGGAAAATGTCCGAGCCGCATGTGAGGAGAAAAATTTAAGATCGGGCAAATAAATATCGATGATACCATCGAGAAGACTCAGAGTCTGAACTTTTTCATAGGCATTGGTGTTGTAAACAATTGGGAGGTGAAGTCCTTGTTCATAAGCCAGCTCTAAACCCTGCAGGATGGGAAAAAGGAAATGCATGGGTGAAACCAGATTGATGTTCAGCGCGCCCTGGTTTTGAAGTGTCAATATGGCATCTGCAAGCTCATGAGGAGAGAAATCTTTGCCTTGATTGTACCAGCTCAGCTGATAGTTCTGACAGAACAGGCACTTGAGATTACATCCCGAAAAAAAGAGAGTTCCGGAGCCTGCTCGCGGGGAGCTATTGTTAGCAGGGATTACTGAACAATCTTGGTATCCGCTTAAAACAGGCTCTTCACCAAAATGAAGAACAGCATGGGAGAGTTTTGCCTGCACTCCACTTTCGCAAAATCCCCTCTCCCTACCTCTTCTGTCTGCACCGCATTCATGCGGGCAAAGTGTGCAGTGGGACTCATGGGGAGAGAGATGGTCCAGCGCCTGTTGGATTTTTTCTATTTTTAAAAACCTACTCCCCTTTATTCTCTGCAATTTTTTCCACAATCCAGATTGAAACTATGCCAATTAGAATTAATCCAATCGCCCATAAAACTACAGAATTGAAGTTTTCGGGCAAGATTTGCTGATAACTGAATGGTTTTACATGTTCGAGAATGACTCCATTGGAATCGATAAAAGCGCCAAATTTGTTTAC
>JAUWVG010000422.1 GCA_030617525.1 Candidatus Aminicenantota bacterium
CTTTCAACTGTTTGTGATTTCGGGCTTTCATTCCCCTCAGCATCAACCGAGGTGATCACATATTTTACGTCCTCACTTCCTGAGAAAGGCCCTGCGCGGTATTCATAAGTGTTTCCTGAAATGCTCCCTATCAACTCATACTTCCCAGCATATTCCGAATATATTCTATATTCCGTAATTGTGAATTGATTATTGTAAGGATTCGGACTCCAGCTCAATCTGTGATATATCTCTATTCTAAAAAGACTTCTGTTGACTTCATTAATAAGTGTAATATTCTCTGGAGGCTGGCAGAGATTCCAGCAGATTAGACTTGAGTCCGCGAAAGTGTCTTGGGGGACAGCATTTGTTGTTTGAGGAGTAATATCCCAAGCGGAGATGTCTGCATCCAAATCAAATAGAGAGATATTTGTTTTGGAAGAGGATCCACGAGTATCTTCAAACAAATCGCAAGCCGAACTGATTTCTCCATCTTCACTTAGTTTTAAAAAGAGATATCCATAATTGTCTTGTTGGCCCTCGTAACCCGATACAATCATATCTCCCGAAGCAATCTGGTAGATAGCAAAAGCTTGCTTGTTTTCGCCAGGAGTTCCTTTATATATTTTTTGCCATTCGATAACACCCTGATGGTTCAGTTTCAGAAACCAACAGGTAAAATCCCCAAATCCAAAAGAATGCGTGAGGCCTGTAAGAATATATCCCCCATCATTCGTTTGTTGGATGGAATTTACATATCCTGGAAATTCTTTTTCAGATCCCCCATAGGTTTTTTGCCACTGGATATCCCCATTCGCATTTAATTTCAGAAGCCAGATATCATGTTCACCGGCACCAAAAACATCTGTGGATTCAACAAGAATATACCCCCCATCATTAGTCCGAAAGACATGGCTATATGCAGATAGATAAATACTTCTTCCATCTCCGCTCAAATATTTTTGCCACTGGATATCCCCAGTTGAATCAAGCTTCAATATCCAACTGTCATAGCCCGATCCACTTGAAACGCCTGACATAATAAATCCTCCGTCGCTTGTTTGTTGGATTGAATTGCCGTTCTGCCAACGCGAATCTCCATAAAGCTTCTGCCATTCGATCTCTCCATCGGGAGTCAGTTTAAATACCCACATATCATAATTTCTATCGGGCCCATAAGCAGTGCCGACTACTATAAATCCTCCATCCTTTGTAACTTGAATATCTCCGGGATAATCATTTTGAAATCCTCCATAAATTTTTTGCCACTCAATATCCCCTAACGGAGTAAGTTTCAAGATCCAGATTTTTCTCTGCATAGAGCCAAATGAGGTTGTATCCCCTGCTACAATATAACCTTCATCATCGGTTTGCTGAATGTCTACTGCCCAATAACCATCATATCCACTTCCTCCATATGTTTTTTGCCATTGGATTTCACCCTTTGTGGAAAGCTTCAATATCCAAAAATCACTTCCCCCGGAACCATACGCCCATGTTAGTCCAGTGATGATAAATCCTTCATCTTTTGTCGGCTTTATATCATACCCAATATTGCTACTAGTGCTGTTTTTACCATAAGTTCTAGCCCAACAGATCTTTTGATCTTGGTTAGAAATGTCGTCTTTAGAAATCAACGTATCAGGAGCAGAGAATAACATCATAAAAATGAAGAATATTGTAATCAAAGAAAAGGCTGTTTTCATATTTTTACTCCTAAATATATTCTTGAATAGACCCCACCGTGATTTTTCTTTTAATACCCCCTAATTAGTGAGCAGACTTTGATCGGCCAACTCCATGATGTCTGCAGGTTGGGTAGGCTTTTTCAGCATGCCAGAGAGGATCGAGAGTGCTTCCGTTCCAATCAAAGATCTCGAGATAGAATGTTTCCGGATCTTTATCATTTTCAGGATAATTCGAACCAGATATGACAACTTGCAAACCATCCCCATAAACAGGAGAGATCGAAACTGTTCGCGTTCTTACCTGCGGAGATGTAAACCATTGATAAATGATATCGAAGGAATTCCCTAGCTTGTTCCAGCGCCATACCTGGAACATTTCAGAGGGATAGTTGCAAAAAGTTCCAAGTACGACTTCGACATTGGGATCTGAGTCAAGATTCGCGGCATCGAAAGATATCCATGTATTCGAATCAACCCCTTGAACGGCTTGATAGCCAATATGAACATATGGACCTGAGCCATCACTCTCCCAAATATGAAGGTGGGGAGAATAGGCATCAGCATAAACTTCAGGATCACCATAGTCATCGCTACTGCATAAAATTTCCAGAGGTAAAGTTCCATCTAAATCTACAGCTTTAACCTCTCTTATTCTTGTGTAATCCGAGTACGGATCTGGACCGAGAGGATATGTATTGGTATGGTCCCAAGTCCCCGCAGCATATTTAAAAATCCGGATAAATCCTTTCTCGGTCCCGATGATGATCTCAGGTGTACCATCTTCATCCAGATCAGCAACATCCATATGGAGAAATGTTGAGATGTCATTATCGTCATAACTGAATAGGAGTTTTACTTCTAAGTCCTCTCCTGATTTTGACAAGCGATAAATGTTAAGCATTCTGGAAGTCATCAGAACGACTTCGTTTCCATTGCTGCTAACTGAATCAAGATTACAAACTCTGACTTCAGATTCCCAATACCATTTGCCAGCATGAACACCTTCACTGATGAAACTGGGCTCTGATTCTGCACCCTTTTCGTACACTTCGAATTTGACATACCACTCTCTATTCCTTCCTTTCCCTGCTCTGTAAGGTCCTGCAACGACAAGATCATTTTCGCCATCATTGTATGCATCGCCGAATGTTAAACTGTTGTAATCGCAATCCGGTTTGTACCATTTATTTTCGTCCGTAAAACCATAAAGAGAGCCATCTCGATGCCAAATGCGGAGCGTATCCGAAAAATCCCAAGTAGCTATGTTTACATTTTCGATGGAAAGTTCTGGGACAGGTGATGGTTTAGGTGGTTTTCCTTTTCCTGGTGGTGGCCCCTGTGTCTTAACCTGCGCTTCAATTATGCTTATTCCCATAAAAACCAAAGCAACCATAATGACAGCAAAACCAAACATTTTGACAGTGGTGTACCTTTTCATATCAACCTCCTTTATACCGAAACTAATATTTGTATGAGAACTCTGTCAATAGCAATCGCCTAAATGTCACTTAATGTCGTAATATGTCGTTTTTTTTGTGAAAAATTATGAGGTCAGAAGAAATCTTGACTTGAAAATCTTATTCTGATTAGAT
>JAUWVG010000285.1 GCA_030617525.1 Candidatus Aminicenantota bacterium
AAAAAGACCGGTCGAGGATATTCTGAAGGATATTGATGCTGCCTCTGAAACACATGGAGACGTCTTCCGAACGGCCTTTCTTCAGGATGCCAACAGCTTGCTGCTAAAAACACCGGACCTTTTAAAAGTGATAGTTCATCTAAAACAAAGATTCCCCTCAATCGAACGTGTGACCAGTTATGCCCGGGCCAGAACAGCTGCGCGAAAAACTGTGGATGAGCTGAAACAGCTGCAAAAGGCCGGATTGTCCCGACTTCATATCGGGCTTGAAACGGGGTATGATGCCCTGCTTGCCTATATGAAAAAAGGGATGACAGCGGACATGGCTGTTGAAGCCGGGCTCCGGATCAAACAATCGGGCATCTCTCTCTGCTTTTATGTCATTATCGGTCTGGGGGGGCAGCTGAAATTGGAGAACAAAGAAACTTGGAGAGAACATGCTGTGGAAACAGCAAAAGTTCTCAATCGAGTGGATCCTGATTATATTCGAGTGAGGACATTAACCGTTCGTGAGGGCAGTCCATTGTTTGAGAAACAACAAGAAGGAAAGTTTAAGGGAGCTTGTGATGCCGATCTTGTCAGGGAAGAGCTACTTATGATCGAATATCTGGATGTAACCAGCCAGTTTGTCAGTGACCACTCGACCAATATTCTCATGGATATCAGGGGGAGATTTCCCGAGGACAAAGAAAAACTGATCACAATAGCGAAACGATATTTAGTTCTATCTGAAGGAGAGCAATTGAATTTTCGGCTGGGTACGCTATTCAGATTTTTTGGCTACTCCCCAAATTATAGAAATTTTGAAGATTTTTTTAATTTGGAAAAAAGGGCGGAGATGCAGACCTTAATTGATAGAATGGAGGCCGAAGAGTCGGGCTCTTCCTCCAATCTCCTTCTCCGCTTCAGCAATATGCTTGTTTGATGTGAATGGTCTCAGTGTTTATTGCTGCTCTTGACAATTCATGCTGTCCGAATAGACTGGACAGAGAAAACATCGAAGGAGGACAAACACCATGAGAAATCATACATTTTATCAAAAGAAAGCCCTATTTTTATCTCTGGTTATCCTGATAAGTTTATTTTTTGTTGAATGTGAAGTCGGTTTTTCTACGGCCAAATTGGGAGAAGCGACGATGTGTACAAAGGTCGATGAGAAGACAAAGAAACCCGTTGAAAAAACGGACGTTTTCACTTCAGATACGCCAGAAATATTTTGTTCAGTTAAACTCTCGAACGCTCCGTCCGATACGAACATTAAATCGGAATGGATTTATGTGAAAGGAGAAGCTGAGGATTTGTCCGATTACAAAATTGATGAATTCACCATTACGACAGATGGGACTAAATATATTTCATTTTCATTGGCTCGCCCAAATACTGGATTCCCAAAAGGGGAATATATTTTAAAACTTTATTTGGACGATGAAATCAAATTGAATGTGTCTTTCAAAGTAGACTAGAGGGGAGAAAACATGATTCACCTAAAATTATCAAGGTTTTTTAGTTTAAAGATTCTGCTGCTTTTGGTTGTTTTTATTTTGGGTTCGATCAGCATCGGTTCTGGACGGACAGAAAAACCTGTCCTCCACGGAAAGCACTGGATGGCGATTACGGGAAAGCCTTTAGGGGCGACGGCTGGCGCAAAAATTTTTGATCGAGGCGGGAACGCTGTAGATGCAGCCTGTGCGATGTTGGCTGCCACCAGCACGATGTATGATGTTTTGAGCTGGGGGGGAGAGACTCAGGCACTTATTTACAATCCAAAGACCAAAAAAGTCTATGGTATCAATGCCTTAGGTGCCGCTCCTACAGGCGCCACTCCGGAATTTTTTAAAGAAAAAGATTTAAAATATCCTCCCAGATACGGTCCTCTAGCGGCTGTGACTCCGGGAACTCCTGGAGGTCTGCTGGTCATGCTGGCAGAATATGGAACCAAAAGCCTAAAAGAGGTCCTTGAGCCGGCCATGGAGATGGCCGAAGGTTATCCCATGGAGGAACAGCTCTCAAACAGTATTGAACAGAATAAGGAGAGGATTAAAGAGTGGCCCTATTCCAAAGAGATCTTGCTCCCTCATCTCGGGGAAGAGCGGGAGGCCCCTCATCCTGGAGAGATATTCAGCCAACCGGACCTGTTGGTCACTCTGAAAAAAATGGTTGAAGCCGAACAACTGGCACTCGAAGAGGGGCAAACACGGAAGGACGCCATTTACGCCGCCTATAAAAGATTCTACGAAGGAGATATCGCCGAAGAATTTGTTCGGGGCTGCCAGGAACAGGGTGGCCTCATCACCATGGAGGACCTGGCCAATTGGAAGGTCTATATTGAAGAGCCTGTCAAAACCACATACAAGGGGATCGAGGTCTATAAACTGACAAGTTGGGTTCAAGGGCCTGTGCTTCTTCAGATGCTAAACATGCTGGAAGATATTGACCTCAAGTCAATGGAGTTCAACAGTGTCAATTACATTCATACCCTTTACCAGGTGATGAACATGGCCTTTGCCGACAGGGACTTCTATTACGGCGATCCTTATTATCCGCCTGAAGAGCCTATTAAAGGACTTTTGTCAAAAGAATATGCAAAAGCCCGTCTGCAGACACTGAACAACAATATCAATGATCCCGACGTCAAACCGGGCGATCCATACCCGTTTGAAGGAAGGACAAATCCCTATCTTGATCTTTTGGAAAATTGGAAAAAAGAAAACATTAAAGATTCCAGAAAAATGAATCCATTGGAACGGCTTGAATACGAAGAAAGTTTCACCGCCGGCACCACGTCGATTCAGGCTGCCGATGAAGAGGGATGGGTTGTGTCTATCACTCCCAGTGGTGGCTGGATTCCCGCCTGTATCGCCGGAAAAACCGGAGTAGGTATGAGCCAGCGCATGCAGAGTTTTGTCCTGGATGAATCTGAAAATCCTTTTAATGTTGTCGAACCGGGAAAGAGACCCCGTGCGACTTTGACACCCAGTCTGGCCCTTAAAGATGGGAGACCCTATCTGTCCTTTGCTGTTCAGGGAGGCGATACTCAGGATCAAAATTTACTTCAGTTTTTTCTCAACATGGTTGAATTCGGCATGAATGTCCAGGAAGCCTGTGAGGCTCCGAATATTGTCACCTATCAGCTGAAAAACTCGTTCGGGCAGCATGAGATTGTCCCTGGGCGGCTCAGAGTTAATGAAGTCGTGCCTCAGAAAATAAGGGATTTGCTTGCCGACATGGGCTATGATGTCGATGCCCGAAAATACACGTCCGGTCCGATAAATGCCATATTTTTTGATTGGAAACACAAGAGCTTTTGGGGAGGTTCAAGCAATTACGGGGAAGACTACGGGATTGCCTGGTAATTTCCTCATGAAATAAAAATTTGGGGTTAAAGTCATGAAAAAAAATCACAAATATTTATCAGTAGTATTTAAACTTCTGCTTCTGGGAGCGATGTTCAATCTTGTCTTCTCCTGTTCTTCCCAGGATACATCGAATTTAAGATTTGAAGTTTCATTTCCTGCGTTTGCCCATCCTGAAGACATTACTGGCCGGGTTTTTGTTTTGATCACCAAAGAAAATCGAAGAGAACCCCGGCTTCAAGCAGGTGGATGGAGCAACAGTGTGCCGTTTTTTGGCAAGGATATTGAGGAACTTAAACCGGGAGAATCTGTGATTATTGAAGAGGCCGCCCTGGGATTTCCTTTGAAAAGTCTGTCTGAGATTCCGGCTGGAGATTACTTTGTACAGGGCTTGATCAATATCTACACCGAATTCAATAGGGCCGACGGCCATATGATCTGGGCGCACATGGATCAGTGGGAGGGCCAGAAATTCAACAGGTCGCCCGGCAATCTTTACAGTGAGGTTCAAAAAATCAGATTTAATCCCTCTCGGGAGAATACGATCAGGCTGAATCTGGATAAAGTGATTCCTCCTGTGGAAATTCCTGAAGATACACAGTGGGTAAAACACATAAAATTTGAAAGCCCCCTACTTTCTGAATTTTGGGGACGTCCGATCTCTATCGGGGCTATTGTGCTCCTCCCAGAAGGGTTTGATACACATCCTGAAGTTAAATATCCCGTTCACTATATCCAAGGCCATTTTTCACTTCGTCCTCCATACGGATTCAGAGAAGACAGCAGTTTCTTCAACGTCTGGACTGCGGAGGATTTTCCCAGGATGATTGCCGTGACCATCCAGCACCCCACTCCTTTTTTTGATGATTCCTATGCCGTCAATTCTGCCAACTGCGGTCCCTATGGGGATGCGATACTGACGGAACTTATTCCTCTAATAGAAGAGGAATTTCGTGCGATTAGCAGGCCCTATGCGCGTGTTCTTTCCGGAGGATCCACGGGAGGATGGGAAGCCTTAGCTCTTCAGATATTTAATCCGGAATTTTTTGGGGGAGCCTGGAGCTTTTTTCCGGATCCTGTTGATTTTC
>JAUWVG010000274.1 GCA_030617525.1 Candidatus Aminicenantota bacterium
CCACGTGATCGCCAGTAAGAGAGGTCGCAATGAATAAAAAACACGAGATCACACAAGAATTCTTGAATAACATCTTAGAAAGCATGGAGGGGGGAGTCCTGACCGTCAACACTGAGGGACAAATCACGTCATTCAATCACTCTGCAGAAGAGATCACCGGATTTTCGAAAGAAGAAGCCCTGGGTAAGGACTGCCATGATATCCTCCGGAGTGAAATCTGTAAGGACGCCTGTCCATTGGAAGAGACCATCAAGACGGGGAAACCTATCTACAATTATGAGATCATAATTAAAAGTAAATCCGGGGAAAAGGTTCCTGTTAACATCACCTCGTCTCCGTTAAGAGACAGCTCAAATAAGATTTTCGGTACGGTCGAAAACTTCAGGGATCTAACCAAACACAAAGGATTATGGGGAAGGCTCCGGGAGGAGAAAAACCGAGCCCAGCGCTACCTCAATATCGCAGGAGTGACCATTGTCGCCATCAATGAAAAGGGCATCACCACGCTTATCAATAGAAAAGGATGTGAAGTGTTGGGTTACGAAGAAGAAGAAATCATTGGCAAAAACTGGTTTGACCTCGTTGTTCCTGAAGAACTTCGACAAAAGAGAAAGCAAACTTTTGCGAATGTTATGGCCGGAGAAACCAAGGAAATAGAAGACTACGAAAATTTAATCGTCACCAAATCCGGAGAGGAGCGGATTGTCGATTGGCACAATACGACACTGACAGATGAAAAGGGACAAATCATCGGCACTCTGTCTTCGGGAGAAGACATCACGATGCGCAAACAGACCGAAGCAGAATTGATAAGAACGGAAAAACTCGCCTCTTTAGGTCAGCTCGCAGCCAGTGTTGCACATGAAGTCAATAATCCCATAGCCGGTATACTGGTCTATGTCTCCCTTCTCCTCAAAAAACATAAAGAACAGAACATTCAGACAGAAGCAACGGAAACGCAGCTGCTCAAGATGAAAAAAGAACTGGAGAGAACGGCTCGCATCATTACAAATCTCCTCGACTTCTCCCGCCAATCGGAACCTAACATTAGACCAATCGAAGTGAATGCCACAATCGAGGCGGCCCTTCAGCTGGTCGAACATCAAATCAGTCTTGAAAGCATCCGGCTTGATAAAAAATTGGACCCCAAACTCCCTTTAATTCGTGCAGATTTCGACAAAATCCAGCAGGTTTTGATCAACATTATCCTGAATGCCACACAGGCTATGTCTGATGGAGGAACTCTCACGATCACAACATCGGCGGCCGAGGGGATAAAAATCGACAGCTCCATCAAAGACACCGTCAGAATCGATATCACAGATACCGGAATCGGAATTCCCGAAGAAAATATCAGCAAACTTTTTACACCCTTTTTTACGACAAAAGAAAAAGGCAAAGGCGTGGGTCTGGGACTCCCTATGGTCCATGGTATCATTGAGAAGCACGGAGGACGGATTGATGTAGACAGTAAACCCAATCAAGGGACGACCTTTACATTATATCTGGAGGTCATGGATGGGAAATAAGGCAAAAATACTGATTGTCGATGACGAAGATATTGTCAGAGAATCCCTCCGCGACTGGTTAGAAAGCGTTGGATACAAAGTCGATATTGCCGGCAGTGGACAGGAAGCCCTCCAGAAAATCGAATCAAAGTCATTCAAAATAATGCTGACCGATCTGATCATGCCTGGCATGGACGGTATCGAATTGATGAAGAAAGCAAAAAAAATTGTCCCCACCCTTTCATCTGTGATCATCACAGCTCATGCCACAGTTCAAACAGCCATCACGGCGATGAGAGAGGGGGCTCACGACTATATCGAAAAACCTTTCTGCCCGGAAAAAGTCGAACTCCTCATAAAGAATTTAATGGAGCATCAAGAATTGATTGAGGAAAACATCTCACTGCGGCGGCAGATAGACGAAAGATTTCAATTCGAAGGGATCATCGCCAAAAGCCCCGGCATGTTGAAAATTATCGAACTCATCAAAACGGTGGCCCCCACCAATGCGACAGTCCTCATCACAGGGAATACAGGCACCGGTAAAGAAGTGATTGCCAGGGCCCTTCACCAACAGAGCCCGAGACACAGCAATCCGTTTATCATTACATGTTGTGCCGCCCTGCCGGAGAGTTTATTGGAAACTGAACTTTTTGGACATGAAAAAGGCTCTTTTACAGGGGCGGTAGAGAAAAAGAAAGGGAAATTCGAAGCGGCGGATAAAGGCACGTTCTTCTTGGATGAAATCGGTGAAATCAACGCCAACACACAGGTCCATCTCCTCAGGGCGCTTGAAGAAAAAAAGATAACACGAGTGGGGGGCAACCAAGAAATTGACGTCGATGTCCGGCTTATCGCCGCCACTAACAAAGATTTAAAAACTCTGATTAGACAGGAGAAATTCAGAGAGGACCTCTATTACCGCCTCAATGTCGTCACCATTCACGTTCCTCCACTTATGGAACGGCGAGAGGATATTCTCCCCTTAGCTGACTTTTTTTTAAGAAAATATTCAGAAGAGAACAATAGAACAATTAAAAAATTCTCTCCCGAAGTTATCAAATTTATGCTCAACTACTCCTGGCCCGGCAATGTCAGAGAGCTTGAAAACATGATTGAGCGCAGTGTCATCCTTTCAAAAGGAAGTATCCTCAATCTAGATGAGCTCCCACAAGATATAGTCCATCCAACACCGGAAGAAGAAAAAACCGTTGAAGTGATTATGAAAAATCACATATTTTCAGTACTAAAGGAGACTGGCGGCAATATCACCAAAGCCGCAAAGATCCTCGGCATCCAGCGAATGACACTTTATAACAAGCTAAAAAAATACAACTACACTGTAAATAATATAGACGCATAGTGTCTTAAATATTTACACTTAAAATCTTGATTCTTTTTCGTCAACAAACTCTCTTGTCTCTCTAACTTATTTATACTTAATGAGTTAGATGACCTTTTCAAAATATTCTAGACGTCTTTCCCATTTTGGCATACAAATTGCATTTCAACATGATATGAAAACAAATTCCAACTGGAGGAAATCATGAAAAAAGAAGCCATGCTCGTTATCGAGGATGAAGATATCATGAGAGAGGCCCTGCTCGATTACTTTTCGAGTGAAGGGCATAAGGTCGACACGGCCAATGATGGAGAGAAGGCCCTGGAAAAGCTCACTTTAACAGATTACAAAATCATGATCATCGACCTGAGGCTGCCGGGCCGGGATGGGCTTTCCGTCTTAGAGGAAGTGAAAGCAAAAAATCCGGCCGCTAAGGTGATTATCATTACGGCCTATCCGACACTGGAAACAGAAACAGAGGCCATGAAGAAAGGAGCCACCAAATATATCCAAAAACCATTTGAACTGAACTATCTTGAAACGCTGATTCAGCAGTCTTTCGAAGTGGATATAATCCCAACGCCTCCGGTGGAAGAGCCTGTATTCGAAGAAAAAATTATAGCGCCCTGTATCTGGACCCAGGCAGGCATCGTCAAAAATCGTGCTTGCACCTTGGGTTACCAGTGCCAGAGGACGTGTGCGTTCCACAAACAATTGATGGACAAAGAAAAATTCAGCAGTGATCCAAGGATCAAACCATTCCTGGACAAGCTTTCCTCGCAGTCGGGAACACATCAATGCAGATACGTTATGAGTGGAGAGGTGGCCAGCCGTTCCTGTTCACAGCTCTATAAATGTGAAAGCTGCGAGCTGCACCAAACAATCCAGGATGAAATCGATCGCCAGCGGATTCTTAAAGCAGAAAACAAAAGGAAGATACAAGAAAAGCATATGTCTCAAGTGCCGGTGATTGACAAATCGGAAAGAACCGACCATTAATCGCTCTATTAAATTTCATTATATAATAAAGAACCTCTCGTCACTTAAGCGATTCGACCGCAAAGGGCGAGAGGTTCTTTTTTTTATAACACAAAATTCTATTTGATATCGGATTTGTGTATGGTTATAATTTTTATCAGATATAGTTAGGAGGGGCAACAATGATATCCTTAATTCGACTCAAGTCCCAAGAAAACAGGGAGAAATTATCTTCATGACCTGGTGGTGAAAACAGACAAAGATATCGAGAAAGCAAAAAAGATGATAGAAACCGCAGAAGAATCGCTTATTCTTGATGAATTCAGAAGCCTGTGGCCTTTGGCTTTAAAAAAACAGTATGGTGGAGAAACGGTGACGATTCATGTCAATGCGGTTAAGGTGGGAGAAAACCAGTATCAATGTTTTTATGAAACGAAATCAAATAAGATGGAAAACATTCGAGACCTGGACACGTTGAAGCGGGACATCAAGACCATGAAAAGCTACCTGAACATAAAATAGACACAAGCAAAATTTAGAGGCAAAAAAAAAGCGCCCCCGACGGGATTTGAACCCGTGCTGCCGCCTTGAAAGGGCGGTGTCCTAGGCCAGGCTAGACGACAGGGGCGCAGGTGGGTGGTGAGCCGTGCTGGACTCGAACCAGCGACACCCGGCTTAAAAGGC
>JAUWVG010000431.1 GCA_030617525.1 Candidatus Aminicenantota bacterium
CCCTGTTCAAGAGGGAAAATACAGGGAATATCCCGAAGAAATCCATCCGGCCCTGGTCGAAGTGCTACAGGAAAAAGGTTTTTCCAAACTCTACACACATCAACTCCAATCCTGGCAGCTTCTCCACGAGCGAAAAAACGTTGTTGTTGTCACCCCCACTGCCTCGGGAAAAACGCTCTGTTACAATCTGCCCGTGCTCGACGCAATTTTGAAGAATCCATCTTCAAGAGCCATATACCTTTTTCCTACAAAAGCCCTCGCCCAGGACCAGAGGGCTGAGTTGGATGATACCATCAAGAAGCTTCCCGAGGAAGTGAGACTTTTCACCTATGACGGGGATACACCTCAGGACGCACGAAAGGCTATCCGAGCACGAGGACACATCATTCTCACCAATCCGGACATGCTTCATACGGGGATTCTTCCTCACCACACAAAATGGATGAAGCTCTTTGAAAACCTGAAATATATTGTTATTGACGAGCTGCACAACTATCGCGGAATCTTCGGAAGTCATCTGGCCAATATCATTAGACGCCTAAAAAGGATCGCAAATTTTTACGGCTCCTCCCCTCAGTTTATCCTCTGCACGGCAACAATTGCCAATCCTAAGGAAATGTCAGAAAAAACCATAGAAGAACCGGTTACCCTTATCGATGAAAATGGATCTCCACACGGAGAAAAATATTTCATATTTTACAATCCTCCAGTCATCAACAAATTTCTTGGCATCCGCCGGTCCTATGTGAATGAATCACGACAGGTGGCCGCTCTTTTTCTGAGAAATAAGCTGCAAACAATAGTATTCGCCCGGAGCCGGCTTATCACCGAAGTCCTTGTCACATATCTCAAGGAAGACATAGAAAAAGGCATTCAAAAGGAAGGCCTCATCCGCGGATACAGGGGAGGATATCTTCCGTTAAAGAGACGTGAAATCGAGAGAAAATTAAGGAATGGAGATATTTTAGGTGTTGTTTCCACAAACGCCCTCGAATTGGGCATCGATATCGGAAGCCTGGATGTGGCTGTACTGGCTGGATACCCTGGGAACATTGCCAGCACCTGGCAAAGAGCCGGCCGGGCTGGCCGAAAAACAGGGATATCCGCCGCCGTACTCGTCGCTACGAGCGCTCCTCTGGATCAATTCATCGTAAACAATCCTGATTATTTTTTCTCGGAAAGCCCTGAAAGGGCCATGATTAACCCGGATAACCTTTCGATCCTTGTCAATCACATCGAATGTGCCGCCTTTGAACTGCCCTTCGAAAAAGGAGAAAAATTCGGGCATGTGGATACTGAAGAAATCCTCCGGTTTCTTGAAGACGAAAAGATGGTCCATCATTCGGATAACAAATGGTTCTGGATTTCCGATGCATATCCGGCCGATGGAGTCAATCTCAGAAGTGTCAGCTCAGACAATTTTGTCGTGGTAGACACGACCGAAAAAGCGAAAGTGGTCGCCGAAGTTGACTACGGCTCCGCTTTGACGACGCTTCATCCTAAAGCCATTTATATCTGCGAAGGAATCCAATACTATGTTGAAAAACTGGATTTTGACCAAAGAAAGGCCTATGTTAAAAAAACGGATATCGATTACTATACGGACGCCATTGACTATACCAAAATCAAGATTTTGGATAAATTCGACAAAAAAGCTTTCCCTCACTTTCCGATTCTTCATGGTGAAGTGCATATAGAAACTCAAGTTGTAGGATTCAAAAAAATAAAATTCTTCACCATGGAGAATGTCGGGGCCGGCGACTTGAGTCTTCCTCAAAACGAGATGCACACCACGGCCTACTGGATGACCATTCCTTCCGAACTCTTTCATTCTCTGCCTTTCCCTTCAGAGGAGAGAATCAACGGCCTATTCGGCCTCTCATATTGCATGCACCACGTCGCCCCAATATTTATGATGTGTGATATTCACGATGTGGGTATCAGCGTTGGTGATAATGCCTCAGGAAGATCAATTCCCCCACGTAACATCCCCTTCAAAATCCCAGGTGAAGAGGAACCCATCGACTTTTCAAACATTGCTTTCGAGCCAAACATTTTCATTTATGACAACTTCCCGGGGGGCATCGGCCTGAGCCCGTCACTCTTCGAACTGGGAAAAGAACTGCTGGAACAATGCAGAAAAACAATTTCGTCCTGTCCCTGTCATGAAGGCTGTCCGTCCTGTGTCGGGCCAACCAAAGAAAGCGGACAGGGGGCCAAACAGGTTGCTCTGCATATTCTCGACCACCTCTTATCCTGAATTATTCAGGTGACTTGATGCAGGCATTGTCAATCAACGTGTGTACACTCCAACTAAACATTAACTTCCAATCTTTCGTATTAACTTTGACGCTTTAATATGGCTTATAAGCATCTCCATTTTCGTGATTTCAGGTACGAGTTTTGTAAAGTGAAAAGAAATCACGTTTCGTTTTTCCTTAAGGGGCGGTACCCGGCGCGGAGTATCTTTCCCTACACGAAGACCCTCCCACCGCACCACCATGCGCTCCGGGATAAGATACATCCACGCCATCCACCCCTTTTGCTCCAAGGCCTCCGATACGGATTTCTCCATCATCTTCCCAAAACTCTATTAAAATCATGGAATTGGGGATGCGATCATAAGGCTGGTATAATTTGACTTTACGCCTGGTATATGCTACTTTTTTTGCAGTAAAACAATGAATTTTTTTAAACTAATTTTGCAAGCAAGTCCGGTTGTCCAAGGGGTTCTTATCATTCTTGTGTTCTTCTCGGTTTTTTCTTGGGCCGTCATCTTTTTCAAAAGAAACACACTCAAGGCAGCCACCGACAGATCCAAGAAATTCTTGGAAGTCTTCCGTAAAAGCCAGAATTTGAGTGAAGTCAACGAGGCAGCAAAAAAACAGAAGGGCAGTCCCCTGGCGGTCCTCTTCCAAGCAGGATATCGAGAATTGGCCTACTTGAGCAAGGGGAATCCTCAACCAAGCATCACTCCCACAAAATTGGAAAGTCTCAACCGTGCCCTTATCAGGGCGTCAAACGGAGAGATTTCCAGGCTGGAAAAGATGATGATGTTCCTGGCCACAACAGGAAGTGTGACTCCCTTCATCGGGCTTTTCGGAACAGTATGGGGGATCATGAACGCCTTCACACAACTTGGCGTGATGAGGGTCGCCACTCTTGATACGGTCGCTCCAGGGATCGCAGAGGCCCTGATCGCCACT
>JAUWVG010000475.1 GCA_030617525.1 Candidatus Aminicenantota bacterium
ATGTTGGACATCTTGTAGATTCCGGGATGCGAATCATTAGTGTACTCCTTGACCAGGGCATCGAAGTCTTCACCTTCCTGAGCCCGCTTTAAAAGTTCCTTGGCCAATACTTCTGCTTCCTCCTGTGTCCTTGTGACATCAGACATCCTGGGCGCGCCCTGAAAGGAGATGAGGATATGCTGGACCGTCAGGTGTTCAGCCTCCTGAAACTCTGCAGGCTCCTGAGCAACAGGTTCCTGTGCCGCAGATTCCTCAGCTTTTTTGCCGCAGGAAACAAAAACCAAAATCCCAACCATAAACAAAATCAAACTTATTTTTTTCATCTTCACCTCTTTTAATTAAATTAAGAGGGTGCGGAGAGGATTTCCGCACCACTCTAAAAATTCCTCAAAATCTAAAGATGTTATTGTGACCGTAGCTGTATTAACGTTCGGATGGAAACTCACCCATTCCGCCTCTTTTAGGTCCTTATCCAGCACAACCTGAACAACTTTGTCTGTATCATTGATCAGACCAAAGGGCGATACCGCCCCTGGCTCTAAGCCAAGATAACGTTTCAGCCTTTCGGGAGAGGCAAAGCTGAGCCGGTCCTCTCCCAACTGGTTGTTCAGATCTCTCAAATCCGCCCTTTTCCGGCTGTCTAATATCACAAGATAATGACGTTTTCCCTTCTTATTCCGGACAAAAAGGTTCTTGCAGTGAGTTCCCTTAACGGTTTCCCAATGTTCTTCCGCCTGTTCGACCGTATAAACAGGTGGATGATGATGAATCTCATACGAAATCTGCAGGTTGTCCAAAACTTCAAGGACTGTGTTTTCTATCTCTTTAGACGTTTTCTCTGTCATTTGAGATTGAATATCACACAAAAATCATATTGTCAAAACCTAACCTGGATTATTCACGAGCCGAGGTTGCTGCAGATGCGAGGCATCGGCCCATGAAGCTGTGATTGTCCACCGCGATTGGGCCGTAACGAAGCAGATGGGGTAAGATCGGTTCGCCCCTTTGGGGTAAAAAATGCCGACATTTGATATAAACTAGCCAACAAACAGAATGAGGTTCATAGATATTGCTAAATATCATGATATCAAGTTGATATTTTTGAAGATAAATAAAGGTGTCGGCAGTTTTTATGAATAATTCAGGTAAAAAAATCTTGACATGGACAATAAGCTTTTCTATTATTAGCGCTTCCATGAAAAAGATAGATTTTATAAACCAGAACAACAAAGCCACCTCTTCCCTCCGCTGGTGGGCGGTCCTCTCCGCCTAATAATCTATCCATCCATCTATAATTTTTCCAAAACAGAAACCCTCTCTATCAAAAAAAGGAGAATTCCACATGAAAAGATTTATTTCAAGAAACCAAGAATATTTGCCCACGAATTTTTATAACCTTAAGGCAGACCTCCCTGAACCCCCAAAGCCTCCGCTGCATCCCGGAACAAAAGAACCGATCACACCCGATGATCTTCTGCCTCTTTTCCCTGCAGGATTGATCCAGCACGAAGGAAGCCAGGAGCGGTTCATCCCCATTCCTCAAAAAGTCCTCGAAGCCTTTTCTGTCTACAGGCCCACCCCTTTAATTTATGCGTCCGCCCTCAAAAACAAACTCCAGACTCCGGCACACATCCTCTACAAATATGAGGGCGCAGGTCCAACCGGCAGCCACAAAAGCAACACAGCTCTTGTCCAGGCCTATCTGGCAGCTGAGGAGGGAGTAAAAACTCTCTCGACAGAAACAGGTGCCGGCCAGTGGGGATCGGCACTCGCCCATGCCGGATCTGAATTTGGCGTTAACGTCGATGTGTTTATGGTCCGCATCAGCTACAGGCAAAAACCCGGAAGGCGGATACTCATGGAATTATACGGAGCCCATGTCAAGGAAAGTCCCAGCAGCTCAACCGATTCCGGCAAAAAATTCTTCGAAATCGATCCCAACCATCCCGGAAGCCTGGGGATCGCCATATCCGAAGCCGTTGAAACCGCGGTTAAAAACGAAGGAGTAAAGTATTCTCTGGGATCCGTTCTCGCCAGCGTTTTGATGCATCAGAGCGTCATCGGCCTTGAAGCCGAAGAACAGCTCAAGGAAATCGGGCTTACTCCTGATGTCATCATCGGATGCGTCGGTGGTGGTTCGAATTTTTCCGGACTGGCTTTTCCCTTTGTCCGTCACAACCTGAACGGCCAAAGAAAAACCCGTTTTATTGCTGTCGAACCCGAAGTCTGTGCAACTTTGACAACCGGAGAGTTTAAATACGATCACGGAGACAGTGTAGGACTGACCCCCCTGCTGCACATGTACACATTGGGGATGGATTTTGTGCCTCCTCCTATCCATGCCGGTGGACTCCGGTATCACGGGATGGCTCCTCTCGTCAGTCACCTTGTCCATACCGGAATCGTCGATCCTGTGGCCTATTCTGAAGAAAAAATATTCCAAGCAGCTGAACTCTTTCTCAAGACTGAGGGAATTCTTCCCGCCCCGGAATCTGCTCACGCGATCGCTGCCGCCATCGATGAAGCGCTGTTGGCAAAAGAAGAAGATCAAGAAAAAGTCATTTTGTTCAACCTATCCGGCCACGGTTTCCTGGATATCAACGCCTATGAGAAAAATTCTAAAAAACAATAAGGAGATTTCTTCGACCGATAGTACAGACTCAGGTCCATTCTGTTAGTCTCCCTTAAACATCAGAATTTTGACGGAGGTTTTGCCCTTAGCTGATAGACAAAAATCAACATAAAAACTTTTTTCGACCCGGGAAGATTCAAACTCAATCTCTTTGTTGTCCACCA
>JAUWVG010000326.1 GCA_030617525.1 Candidatus Aminicenantota bacterium
AAAAATTCGGCAGTGTGTCTAATATCATAGGTGTGTTTATCGTCTTTGAGGGAGGCTTTGAGTTGAAAAACACAGCCGGGACAATCTGAAGCTATTGTTTGTGTTTGGCTTTCAAGGATTTTATCTTTCTTCTTCTGCCATATTCGAGATGAAATATTTGGGTTTTTCACTGAAAAAACTCCGCAGAATCCACAGCAAGAGAAGGGCTCCTCTTCTTCTATGGGATTGTAACCTGAACCTCTAAGGACGCTTAAGGGCTCGTCTTTTATTTTGAGGTCATAAAGATTATGGCAGGAGTGATGGTAGAACACATCCGTTTTTTTTTCAGTATTCTCCGAATCCGGCAAAAGTCCTTTTTTTACGAGAAAATCTGAGAAACTATAGATTTTCTCAGTCCAAGGAGAAAAAGCCGGGTCCAGTTTGGGGTAGGTCTTTGTCAGCATGGCTGTGCCGGTGGGACAGATAGTCAGAATGTAGTCGGGATTTTCTTTCTTGAAGGATTCCCAGTTTTTCTGGAAAAGATTTTGGACATCCTTTGTCTGTCCAAGATGGAGGCTGGGAGCGCCACAGCACATTTGTTCTTCAGGGATAAAAACTCGATAACCGTAAAAAGAAAGACTGGATAAAACCGCTTCCCTGAGTTCAGGGAAAAAATACTTCGCAAGGCATCCTTGAAAGAAATAGATGGTTTCTCCATTTTTTTTAGACACGGGGTAATCACTTTTTCTGCTGTTGATGGCGGGCAGGTGTTTGCCCTTAGTCCAGGGAAAGGGAAGCTTTTTCAGGTAGCCATCCTTCATCCAGAGTTTTTGAACAACTGAAAGCAATTTTGTCCCAAATTCAAAGGCGGTGTTGTTTCTGAAAAGCATAGAGAGGTTTTTTTCCCAAAAATAGGCCCCTTTTTTTTCTTTAAGATCGCACAGAAGTTCGCCCGCAGGGATTCCAACCGGACAGAATTCTTCACATTTCTTGCAATCGGCACAAAAATCCAGCAAAGGCTTTGACAGTTCGAATGAGTCCAAAACTTCGGTGAGGAGCAGACCTATCCCTCCAGGATAGACTGGCCCTCCGTACGCATGACCACCCAAGGATAAAAAGACAGGACAGACCAGCATGCATCCCCCGCACTTAAGGCAGTAGAGTGTCTGATTCAAGTCCTTATCTTTACGGATATTGAGCCTGCCGTTATCGAGGATGACGATGTGGACTTCCTGAGGTCCGTGAACCCCTATGATGAGCTCTTTTTCGATGTCTGTAGTGCGGCTCGGTCCTGTAATAAACGAGACATAGGATGTCATTTTCATTCCGGAAGAAGCTGCAATCAGGATTTTGACGAGGGCTGTTGCTTCCTCCAGGGTTTCGACAAATTTTTCTGTTGTCACGATAGCGATATGTACGGGTGGAAGAGACGTGACCAGGCGTGCATTTCCCTCATTGCTGACAAGGACGAGCGTTCCTGATTCGGCGACAGCAAAATTTGCCCCGGAAATTCCAATGTCTGCATCTATGAAATATTTTCGCATTTCTTTGCGAGCCAGCTTAACGATGTCCTGGGAAACGGGAGAGACATTTTTGCCCAATTTTTGACTGAGGAGTTCCGCTATTTCATTCTTTGTTTTATGCAGTGCGGGGGCCGTGATATGGGAGGGTTTTTCTCCTGCCAGCTGGACGATCCATTCTCCGAGGTCTGTTTCAATCACCGTGTGTCCCCACTCTTCAAGATGCCTGTTGAGCTCAATTTCTTCACTCACCATGGATTTGGATTTGACAATCAATCGGCCGCTGTGGGATGTGATAATGTTTTTTATGGCCGTGAGGGCTTCCTGGACATCAGAAGCCAGGTGAATTACGGACCCGGATTTTTCCGCTTCTTCCTTGAATTTTTGGATGAGTTCGGGAAGCCGCATCAGATTCTTCTCTCGAATTTTTCTGGCATTGTCTTTGTGTTTGTCCCAGGGGATGTCGTGTCGTGTCCGGGCGTATTTTGAGAAATGCTGAGCAGAGGCTTTTTCCAGGGCTTTCTGAAGGGTTTCAGACTCGAGAGCCCTTTTTGCCTCTTTTTTATGTTTTTTTCTCGAGAACAATCATTCCTCCCTGTCCAGCTGTCTCATGTAAGCCTCACGGTCGATTAAAATTTCTCTAGGTTTGCTTCCTTCTGAGGGGCCAACAATACCTTCCTGTTCCATCTGATCGATAATCCTGGCCGCTCGAGCATATCCCAGCTTCAATTTTCTCTGGAGATAGGAGGCCGATGCCTGCCCTGTATGGAGAATCAGCTCCACAGCTTTATCAAAAATGGGGTCTTTTTCAACAGATTCGTCTTCAACTTGACCGACAGGGCCTTTGAGTACGCGTACGATTTTTTCATCGAACTCAGGCTTCCTTTGTTCTTTGACGAACTTGACGAGTCTAGTGACTTCAGGGAGTGAGATAAAAGAACAGTGGAGGCGGAGAATACGGGGATAATTAGGGGGCATGAAAAGCAAGTCTCCTCTTCCAAGAAGCTGTTCGGCGCCTGCGGTATCGATGATGATGCGCGAATCGATTTTTGAGGGGACACGGAATGAGATGCGGCTGGAAAAATTGTTTTTGATTGTGCCTGTGATAACGTCAGTAGAAGGTCTTTGTGTTGCCAAGACAAGATGGATCCCGACGGCTCGGGCCAGCTGGGCAAGGCGGGCGATGCAGAATTCGACTTCCTGGGCGCCAATCATCATCAATTCCGCCAGCTCGTCGATGATGATAACAATATAGGGAAGGGGCTTGAGGTTTTCCTTTTCCTCTTCTGTCAGTTTCCCTTTGTCTTCTTTGAGAATTTTCTGGACGCGTTGATTGTATTGACCAATATTGCGGACGCCAATTTTACCCAACTGGTGGTACCGGGCATCCATTTTTTTTATCGCATCCAGTAAGACTGCTTCCGCTTTCTTGGGATTCCTGATGATAGGACATAAGAGGTGAGGTATCCCTTCATAAACGGAAAATTCCAGTCTTTTGGGATCGATCAAGATCAATTTGACTTCATCCGGAGTGGCTTTGTACAGGATGCTGGAAATGATGGCGTTGAGGGCGACACTTTTTCCCGTTCCCGTTGCTCCAGCGATGAGGAGATGAGGCATATTGGCGAGGTCCGTGATATAGACTTCACCGTGAATGGTTTTTCCCAAGGCAAAGGCCAATTTTGATGGAGATTTGACGAACGGTTCTGATTGAATGATATCTCTAATCCGTATGAGTTCTTGCCTGTTGTTGGGAACTTCTATTCCAAGAGAAGATTTCCCGGGAATTCTTTGGATCCTAACGGCTTCGGCCCTTAGGGCGAGAGAGAGATCTTCGGCGAGATTCGCGACTTGGCTGACTTTAATCCCCGGCTGAGGAAAAAATTCGTACGTGGTGAGAATGGGGCCAGGGTGGTACTCCAGAACTTCACCCGCGACTTTGAACTCGAGAAGTTTTTCTTCGATGAGCTGTTTTTTTTCGAAGAGTTCCTCCTTGTTGATCTTTTCAATCTCTTTTCCGGGTTCGAGGAGATTGATAGGAGGAAAGACATAATCCCCCTTTTTTTGCATTTCTGGAAAAAGGAATTTTTCTTGGGGGGGAGGTTCTTTTGGTTTGATGAAAGCCGGTTTTTTCTTAGGACGTTTTTTCTCGCTGTCTTTTTTAGCCAGTTTTGGCTTTCCCCCTTTTTTCTTAGGTGGGGAGTATTTTTTTATCACACGTTCCCGCATTTTCTCACGTTTCTTTTGTTTCTGGTAGCGGGTGATGCGGATTCTGACCTCTTTGAAGGCAAACCGAAAGAGACGCAGAAGGCTGTGAAATATTCTTCTGATGGAAAGCCTTGTGGAGAAGACCAGGGACAAAAAAAGAAGCCCGATAAGGATAAGGAAAGTTCCAAAGTGATTGAAATACTTAATGAGAAATTCAGAAATGAAGGTTCCTGTCAAACCTCCTGTTTGAATTGGCGTGTCTCTCCAGTTGACATCCTGGACAAGGACAGAAAGGACAGCACACAATATAAAAAGGAACAGAATCGTGCTGCTCACGATCAAAAAA
>JAUWVG010000238.1 GCA_030617525.1 Candidatus Aminicenantota bacterium
ACGATCCCTGGAGCAAGCTTTTATTCGTTCTGAATAAGGCTCTAAACCTTCTTTTTATCCTGTTCCGGACCACAGCATTGCCAACTTTTTTGCTTGCGACAACTGCCATCCTGGAATAATTCAAATTATTGGAAAGATAGACGAGGGTGAATCCTTTTCCTCGATAACGTGAACCTCTTCTGTATATATGTAAAAAATCTTTCCTTTTTCTGAACCTCTCATGAGGCCTAAGGGTTTCCTTCATTAACCGGCAAGTCTTTTTCTTCCTTTTTGTCTTCGACTGTTTATAATCTTTTGACCGCCCTTAGTTCTCATGCGGACGAGGAATCCATGATTTTTTTTTCGTTTTCTTTTGTTTGGTTGAAATGTTCTTTTCATCGTTATGTCACTTGTTAGTATGAATTTAGTATGTTAATAAACCTGCTCACCTCTGTCAAGTTTATAAAGGCGTTTTTTTTGAATATGCTACTTAATCCATGGAATTAATAGCATTGCGTTCTTCTCCCAATGAGTTGGTGCAGTTTATGCAAAGGATTATCAAGACCATAAGGATTCTAGGGATCAAGGGTTCTAGGATTCTGGTGTTTTTTTTTTAAGATTCAATATATTTTTTTTACAATTTTCGTCGAGAAGAACTTTCAATTCTTTATAATTCTTATGTCTTTCACTCGACCCCCTGAACCCTTGAATCCTAAAATCCTTAACCTTCCCTTATGACAGGGTGTGGATTAGTGTTGACTCGCTCTATTTTAATGGATATAATACTTTTGGTATGGCTTCGTTTAAGATTGGGGATACGATTGTTTATCCTAACCAGGGTCTAGGGGTTGTAGAGGATATCCAGAAAGAAAAATATTACGGAGAAGAGTTTGTCATCTATCATGTCAGGATTCTTACCAATGACACTCTTGTTCTCGTACCGTTTTCGAATGCAGATGAAATCGGCATTAGGAAGCCAATTCCGCTAAAATCGGTGGAGAGTATTTATAAGTTTATGGGAAACGGGGGAGTCGAAATCACGATGAATTGGAAAGGCCGGTACAAAGAACATGTCAACCTGATGAAATCCGGTCTCATCCTTGATCTTGCACTGGTTTTAAAAAGTTTGTTCTATCTGGATTTGATCAAACCGCTTTCTTTCCGTGAAAAAAAGATGATGGAAAAGGCCAAAGAGCTTCTGGTTACCGAGATATCTGAAGTGAACGCCTGCTCCAATGTGGACGTTGAAAAAAGAATATTGGACACACTCTCTCGATGCTTCAAAGATGTTACTCCCCGAATTGAGTCCTGATTTATAGTTATGCTGCTTCCCGCCCTTCTTTTATTATTTCTGTTTCTTGTCCTCAGTGCTTTTTTTTCTTCTTCTGAAACAGCCTTTCTTTCTTCGAGTCCATATAGGCTTAATTACCTTGCCAAAAAAGGTTCACGTCGAGCAGGGCTTGTGTTTGACATGCTCCAGAGGGTGGATCGATTGCTGACCACTATTCTTATCGGCAATACACTGGTCAACACGGCTGCGGCTTCTGTGGCCACATTCATATTTGTCTCTTTTTTGCCGGATAAAAACCAGGCTGTTCTCTATGCGACGCTTGTAACAACCGTTCTCATCCTTGTTTTTTCGGAGATAACACCCAAAACTTATGCGGCCTATAATCCCGTCCGACTTTCCCTCCTCTTCGTCCAACCACTGAGGATTTTCATCATCCTGTTTTACCCGTTCATCAAAGTCTTTACGTTTTTGATCGGTCTGATTTTCCCCTCTTTCAGAAAGCGTCCGGGACTTTCCCGCTCGATAAGTGAAGAGGAAATAAAGGCGGTCTTATCAGTCGGGATCAAAGGGATGTCTTTACGACGCAAAAAGATGATTTCGGGAATCCTGGATATCGGATCTCGGCCAGTTAGAGACATCATGGTCCCAAGACCTCAAGTTAAAGCTTTTGCCATCGATGATCCCGTGGATCAGGTTTTGCGCATTGTTCATTCTGCGGAATTTTCACGGTTTCCCGTTTATAGAGAAACTCTCGACAACATCTTGGGTTTGATTCATACAAAAGATATCATTCCTTATCTTGTCGATGGAAAAAAATTCGAGATGAGTGAGATCCTAAGAAAACCCATTTTTGTTCCCGAGGTCGCACTTGTCGAAAACGTCCTTCTTCAGATGCAGGAGGCGGCCCAACATATGGCGTTTGTTGTAGATGAATTCGGAAATATGGAAGGAATTGTCACGCTTGAAGATATTATTGAGGAGATTGTTGGAGAGATTCAGGATGAATATGATCGTGAGCAAGAGGATAAAATTCTGAGGATTTCAGATTTTGAATTTAGTGTCCAGGGCGATACTCCGGTTAAGGACGTGAATCAACGATTATCCCTTCCCATTCAAGAAACGGGAGCTTACACTACGATTGCAGGATTTTTCTTGAAGGAATTCGGGAAAATTCCAAAAAAAGGAGACTCTCTGGATTATAAAAATATAAAGTTTGTCGTGGACAAAATGGCCAAACGTCGTATAAGCCGGATATGGATTTCCATTCCAGGCAAAAAGGAGGCTCCCTCCTGATGAAAGTTATCGCGAAGAACAAAAAAGCTTTTTTTAACTACGAACACATTGAGACTCTTGAAGCTGGTATCTCCTTGCTCGGGAGCGAAGTGAAATCTATTCGTGAAGGAAAGATCAGCTTGAAGGAAAGTTATGCCGAAATAAAGGCTGGTGAGGTTTTCCTTGTCAACTGTTTTATCAGCCCCTACAATCCTGCCAATATTTTTAATCATGATCCTCTTCGAGAAAAAAAACTCCTGCTGCACAGACGGGAGATCAAACGTTTGATCGGCAAGATAAAAGAGAAGGGGCTGACGCTTGTCCCTGTAAAAGTGCTTCTCAATGATAGAGGAAAGGTCAAGGTAGAAATCGCGTTGGCCAAAGGAAAAAGAGTTTATCAAAAAAGAGAGACGATCCGTGAGAGAGACCGGGATCGTGAGATGAATGCCGAATTAAAGCGATATCGATAGTTTGTTGGCCAGTTTAATGGCTTCAACCATACTTTTTGGATTGGCCTTCCCTTTTCCAGCAATGTCAAAAGCCGTTCCATGATCCGGGGATGTACGGACAAAGGGAAGTCCTAAGCTGACATTAACTCCATCCTCAAAAGATTCCAATTTAAAAGGAATAAGGCCCTGGTCATGGTAGAGGGCAATCACAATTGTTCGGACTTGATTCATGGCCATTCGGAAGACTACATCCGGGGGAAACGGCCCCTGTATATTGATCCCTTTCGCCTGCGCATCCTTTACCGCAGGGGCAATTTCATTGTCTTCTTCTGAGCCCATCAGGCCCTGTTCACCGGCATGAGGATTCAATCCTGCAACAAGAAATTGAAAACGGTCGCCCTTGAGGGCAAAGAGGCTGTCGTGAAGCCTAAGGAAGAAGTGGAAGAGGGCGTTCCTCTCTATCCTCGCGAGTGCTTTCTGAAGGGAGATGTGATGGGAGAAAAGAGCGACCTTTAATCGTACCGACCAAAAGCACATGATAACCTTGGGATAGAATTGGCTGAGGTATTCCGTGTGTCCCGGCCAACGGATACCTCCCAGTGACCAAGCCTGCTTTGAAATGGGAGCCGTCACCAAAGCGTGTATCTGGCCTTCCCTGGCCTGTTTAATGGCCTCTTCGAAATAGCGGAAAGACAAAAGGCCGCTTTCTTTTTGGAGGAGACCGGTCTTGAGAGATTGTGGGAAGGTGTCAATCTCGACAAGTGAAATTCTCGTTTTTGATGGACCGGAAATTTCCTGATAGGGTTCAATCTTCAGGTTGATATCCAAAGCCTTCAACTCTCTTTGAATCGCGGCATTTGATCCAAAGAGTACGTAGTGGGCTTTGGGGAGACTGGGAGATGAAGAAAGTGCTTTAAGAGTGATTTCGGGCCCGATTCCAGCCGGATCCCCAAGGGAGATCCCGATTTTTGGCAGGGAAACTATTCCTTTTTTTCGGTAGATTTTGGCCGTCCTTTTTTTTCAGCAACGTCCGTATCTGGATCTTCAAGCTTTAAGATGTACTTTACACTTCTTTTATATATCAGGAGATTTGGGGCATCGGTGCGGTTGAGTTTGATGCAGTTTCTGTCATACCACTCAATGACTCCATCAACGGTCTCTCCATCCACAAAGGCAATGCTGACGTGCGTTTTTTTATTCATCTGCTTGAGATAATAATAGTTTTCGGCATATGTCTCGGACGGGGGGTGAGTTTTTTTCTTTACAGGTTCACGACTCATTTTTTCTTTGTATTCATTGAGATTTGGCCGTATAAGCTTCCTGTTCATAATGTTTTCTCCAAACCGATAAAATTGTGTGTGAAATTGAGTGTTTCTGTTACTGAAATTCTACCAGATTTCACCCAAAAAAGCAAATTTTTCTCCCCGTTAATAAGCATCTCTATTTCCGTGATTTCAAGAACGAGTTCTGTGAAGTGATACGAAATCACGCTGCGTTTTCACCAGCCCAGCCCTGCAACCTTTAGTGGAGTCGGATGGACGTCGTATGTCTGTCACCATCCACATTCATATGTGATGGGGGGAGAATACGTAAGGGTTCCGTCCGACTCTAAAATAAAGATGGAAAAACCATGCCCGCTCGTCCTCCATACGGATTTCTCCATCATCTTCCCAGAACTCTAAATAAAATCACGGAAATAGAAATGCTTTTCCTTACACTGTGAGCATTTCCATTGGACCAGTGCAGAGGTTACTTCAAGTGAGGTTTTAAAGCCTCGAACCAGTTTTGAGCGAGGCGTCTGTAGCCTTCTTCGGTGGGGTGTATTTCGGGAAGAAGGCCGGG
>JAUWVG010000448.1 GCA_030617525.1 Candidatus Aminicenantota bacterium
GAACACAGTCTGCTGAAACGAAACAGGGCCGTGTGGGCTCTCGGACAGTTGGGAGATCCAATGGCTTTGCCGGTTCTCAATAAACATTATACAGACAAACCCTGTGATCATATGCGATTTCTCTGCCAGCATGAGCTAAGAAAAGCCATCAAACTGTGCAAGGGAAGTTGGAATGCCAGCGCCTGGACCTGGCGGCGGCAAGTCAACTAAAGTGTACAATACCGATATATCGTTGACGAACACCCATTAAAAGTCGAAATCTGTATCCGGCTCTGTGGTTCTCACCTCGAACTCTGTAAGACGATTAAGCAAGTCCTTGCCTTTCAGATATCTTCTGATCTGATCCGCTTTCTTCTGGCTGAAAACACCTAAGAGCTCTCTGTTTCCGGTTTCATCGTAAAGATACAATGCTTTCTTTGGTTTTGCCTTCCTAGAAGCCTCTTCGATCTGCTGTTGCAAGTCGATTGTTTGTATTGATTGCATTTTTCAGTACTCCTATCTTCTTTCCTATTGCAATAAACATGCCAATATGGAATTTCATCATACTCACTTAATATACGTCTATCCGCTTCCTTTTGTTTATATGGGAATTTGACAAAAAGAAAAGTGAAAAAATGTTAATTATAAAGAAAAAAATGACGAAGTCAAGAGATATTTTCATGATTTTCAAAAGTGACACATGTCCATAAATCGGACACTTTCCTTAAAACTAGTGTATCTTCTCTCTTTTTTTTTTTGCGAGAGTGTTTTCCTGGAAGATTTTAACGGCTTTATGGGCATCTTCTTTGTGTACCCACAATCGAACACCCCTTATCTCATCCATGGAAACTATGGCATCGACATCAAAACACTCGAGGAGATTTTTCGCAGCCGCGGCCTCATGCCTGGAGAAATACGTGATAAAATGGACTAACCTACCGTTCCCATTGACGGGTTCCCGAGAGGAATCCTCGACTAGAAGGACATGACAGGCCACACAGACCTTTACTCCATCGATATAATCACCTGAACAATTGGGACAGACCATAATAAACCCTTCATATATATAGACGTATAAAAAACAAAAAAGTATGACTTTTTTTTAAAAAAAAATGTGACTCCAGAACAAAAGGAATCTAAAGTGAAGAGTTTTTATTTCCGGTAGACATAAATAGTGTGGATAATCTCCTCCTCATGGACAAGAGAGGTATAGTCTATCTCTTTGTCTTCCCATCCCGAAACTGCATAATTATGGGAGACGACAATTGTTCCGGGAGTGAGCAGAGTATCAAACATAGGCCTCAGCAGTTTTAGAGACTCGGGAAGAAGATACACCATGAGGACAGTCGCTTCTGAAAAATCCACTTTTAAAACATCCTGGAGTTTAAATTCAACGAGGTTTTCAACTCCGGCGTATAAGGCATTGGCATTTGATTCAGATATTCTTTTTGGATCGATATCCACACCGACTCCGCGAATTCCATACTTCTTCGCTGCCGTTATGACAATCCGTCCGTCCCCACAACCCAGATCATAGAGGATATCGTCCTTATCGATTTTAGCCATCGAGAGCATTTTATCAACAACATCCTCGGGGGTGGGAACATAAGGGGCAAGATCCGGAGCATCCGACCTCCCGTGAGATCCGTCGTAGAGATCGAGCTCATATTCCTCATTCAAACGAAAGGAATAGGGCCGGCCACGGTAGATCCGGCGGGTTTTCTTTTTCTTCCCCTTTTTATATGTGACATCAAAGTTAGAAAACTCAAGAAACCGGTCGATAGCTCCTTTTTTAAGAACTCTTTTTTCTGGTTTTCTATTGGAGTTGACAGGTTTTATGGTATAACGTACGGTTTTTACCGTCACATTACGAATGGTTGTTTCCTTGATTCCTTGACTGGAAGCCTCTAGAAGCAGAGAAATTATTAAGAGAAAACCTATCCAGATAGGTAGAGCAATTTTTCGTTTCATCGTTTTCTATTTTGTTTCTTCTTTGAATGACTGTGTCAGCTGAATTTTTTCACTTTTAGCCAGAACTCACTGAAAGATCCTTTTATCCCCCGGCATATGAAGATGGGCTGATTGTTCTCATAGGGCATGCAGTACCCGCAGTCCATCCGGCCGGCTTCAACAACCTCTTCAAAATACATCAGCAGGTCCTCATGTGTCCCACCTATAAAAATAACGATGTCTCCCGTATATTCACGCGTTCCCCAAAGATAATAGCTGTTGTGACCTGAAATAGCATCCGGAAGATCATGTTTCTTTCCTAGAAGGTCAATGGCTCCCGCTTCTCCATAATTTCCGGCAATAATGGCACATCTCTTTTTTTCTTCGGGAGATAGAGTGTTGTAAACACGTCCGACCTCACTCACAATCTCTTCCCAACCAAACATATCTGCATAGTGTTGGGGGAGGACACCAAATTCATGATTCTCTCCCTGAACACCTGAAATTCCAGCTTTTTTAGCGTAATCGACATAGGATTCAACGGGAAGGATAGGTAGAGCCATGGGAGCAATCAAAATGGCGAAAGCCAGTACAGAGGCTACAAAAACAGTTTTGACTCCCCCCCATCGCACTCTGCTCAGCCACCGTTCGAACTGCACCCCGCCAGCAGCAAACACAATGGGATAGGCCCCGGAAAGATAATAATCTTTAGCATGCTGGAGCATGAAAAGGATAAAAAGTGATAGGAATATCCAACCAAATAATCTATACTCCCGCCCGTCCTTATTGAAAAGCAAAAACAATAATCCCACAATCCAGATCGGCAGAGTCACCGGATTGTTAAAGAGTATCTGTCCTAAAAGAAATTCTCCGGGAGGGACGGCATAATTTTTAAAGGTCTTTGCATTGTTCATGAATTCAAGATGCGCCCAATCGTTGTTCATGTTCCATATAATAAAAGGTGAAAAGATCAGTAAGGCCAAAAGCAGCCCCATCCATAGGTATTTGCTCTTCAAGTATTTGCGTGCCGGAGTCAGAAAAAGACCAACGGCCAGTCCAAATCCCAGGAATAAAATTGAAAT